>JANNSA010000498.1:0-4938 GCA_031402115.1 Hyphomicrobiaceae bacterium
CATGTTCATCGGCAAACTGGGTTGCGAACGTGTAGGGTGCGAAAGGCCTTCTTCAGGCCGTATCGCACCGAACCAGGCCGTACGCGCCAGCCTCTGGTGCGATACGGCGAAGACGCCTTTCACACCCAACGCCGCCGCACAACCGCACTCGACGTGATTCACGTGTTGTGCTGACTGTCCTTAATAGCGGAACTGTTCCGACAGGATGCGTTCGTCGAGCGCTCGGCCAGGGTCGAACAGCATGTGCATCTTTTGAGTGCGATCTTCCTTGATCCCGACTGTCAGTGCGTCACGGAACTCCGTATGATCAGCGACAGCGCTAACCGGGCGCTTGTCAGCCTCGAGTACTTCAATCTTGATATCGGCGCGGTTTGGCAGCAGCGCCCCGCGCCAGCGCCGTGGCCGGAACGGGCTGATCGGCGTCAGTGCCAATAGCCGGGCATTGATCGGCAGGATCGGCCCGTAAGCTGACAAGTTGTAAGCAGTGGAACCGGCTGGCGTCGCCACCAGCAATCCATCACAGACCATTTCCTCAAGCCGCACTGTGCCGTCGACTGAAACCCTGAGCTTGGCCGCCTGATTGGTTTGCCGGAACAACGAGACTTCGTTGATCGCCAGAGCCCGCCGCTCGGTGCCTGTTGCATCACGCACAATCATCGCGAGCGGGTGGATGGTGTTGCTCTGGGCCGACCGCAGCCTTGTCAGCAGGTCATCCTCCCGGTACTCATTCATCAGAAAGCCAATGGACCCGCGGTTCATTCCGTAAATCGGCGTGCCGGTGTTCATAAAGCGATGTAAGGTCTGCAACATCAGACCGTCGCCGCCAAGCGCCACGATCGCGTCGGCTTGGTGCGGTGGCACGTCGCCATAGCGAGCCACTAGATTGTCGCGAGCCGCCTCGGCCTCTGGGGCTGCTGATGCAACAATGGCGATGGCATTGAATGTGCGCTGAGGAAGCGGCATGGACGGCCCAAACGGTTCGATCACGACTGCGGCACGTCACTTATGTCAGGCCGCAATCTGGACCATAAATTGCAGACCGGCAAGCTGACGAAACTGGCTGACGAAACCAACAGCGCGTTAACACCTCTGCCTTGGCGCTGATGACTGAACGAAGTGAGGGAGTCCCCCAATGCTTGATGCTCCGGCGCCACCAATCCTGACAGACTGGCAGCCTAAGCATGCCGATCTGTTCGGTCGCCACGTCATCAACATCGGTCATTCCCTGCACGAGAGCCCGCTGTTCAACGACACGGCGCTGGCGTCGCTGATCGAGCGGGCGCCGGCTGGATCGTATCACGTCAACACAATGGATCCGGCGACGCACGATCCACGCACGCGCAAAGAGGGTCAAATCAAAGGGTTGTCCGGGCATGAGGTGCTCGATGCAGTGCGCAATGGCACAATCTGGATCCTTTTGCGTGACCCAGGCTCAACCGATCCAGCCTATCGCCGGCTGCTGCAGGACCTCTACGCTGAGATCGCCTCGCGTGTGCCCGGAACGGAATTCTATAAGCAGAAGATGCAGATCCTGATCTCATCGCCGAAAGTGCAGGTCTATTACCATTGCGACATCCCAGGGCAGACCTTGTGGCAGGTCCGCGGCACCAAGCGTGTCTATGTCTATCCGAATTCGGCGCCGTTTCTGCCGCAGGATGCGCTCGAGCGGATTGTGCTCGGCGAAGCTCATGAGATCAGCCTGAACTACGATAGCTGGTTTGACGAGTATGCCGAGGCGATCGACCTGGAACCAGGACGCATGCTGCATTGGCCGCTGAACTGCCCGCATCGCATCGTCAATGGCGATATGCTGAATGTGTCGTTCTCGACCGAGCATTGGACCGACGAATTGCGCAATCACTATGCCGTGAACTATGCCAACGGCATCTTGCGCGGCCGCCTCGGGGCACGGCACTTGCCTCAGATCACGAGTGGCCCATCCTTGTGGGCCAAGATGGGACTGGCGGCGGCCTACAAGGCAAGCGGACTTGCCAAGAAGCGCCGCAGTCGCTTCAAGATCGAGTTCGAGGTTGATCCGAAGGCGCCGAATTCCGTGCGCCCAATTGAGATGTTTGAGCTGCAGAAATGAAACTTTCACGCAGTCCAGCTGAACCGGGGCAACGGAGTCCCGTGGCGGTGCTGCACTCCCTCGATCCCTTGAACCACAACGGCGAACCCGTGCAGTCGAGTGTGCCAATTCGTATCGTCGTTCTGCGTACCCTGGCCGAACTCGACGCCATGTCTGGACGCTGGCGTGAGCTTGAAGCCAAAGCCACGACGCCGATTGTTTTCCAGAGCGCGGCTTGGTGCCGGCATGTGGCGCGCACCGCTGCCGAAGCCGGTAAGGCCTATGATATCCTGATTGTCTGCGCGCTGAGCGGCGATGACCTGATCGCCGTCTGGCCGCTCAAGCGTGAAAAGTCGTTTGGTCTGACGGTACTCACGGACCTCACAGACCCTTATGGTCAGTATGCCGACATCATCGTCGGCGCCAGCGAGGACGCCGACGCTCTGATCACGAAGATGCTCGGCGAAATCCGCGCGGAGGGCGACGCGCTGCTGCTTCGCAAGGTCCGTGCAGATTCGAAGCTGGCGCCGGTGCTGAAGACCCGCAAAGCCAAGCTTGGCCCCGCCGAGATGTCGCCTGCGATCACGTTTGCGCCGGGTGAGACGGCTGACGGCTTACGCTCAGGCCTGAGCACCAAGCGCCGCAAGAATCTGCGCAACACGCGCAACCGCTTGAAGCGTCTGGGCGATGTCACGCACAGCCTGCACACCGACGGCGCTGAAGCGCGCGCGGTTATGGCGCGCAGCCTGGAAATGCGGCTTGAGCTGATGGATGAGCAGGGTGCTACGTCACGCGCTTATCGCGATGGTCTCATGAACCGGCTGGTTGAGGGTCTGGCGCGTCCGCAATCGTCTGACCTCGACCTGATGATCATGGCGCTCCAGGTCGGCAGCGAAGACGTGGCGATCCAATGGGGGTTCGTGCACAATCGCCGGTATCACGCCTATATCGCCGCCCGGAACGTCAAATTCGATGAGATGAGCCCGGGCACGTTGCACCTGGAAGATGTCCTCACCACCTGTCTGGAGGAAGGCGTGCAGACCGTGGATTTGCTGGCGCCTGCCGTGGCTTATAAGCTCACCTGGTCAAAGAATTTGACCGAGGTCAACGATTACAGCTTGGCCCTCACCCGGCGTGGCCGGTTGGTGATCGATGTCTGGCAGCAGGGCGTGCGGCCGCTGGCGCGGTCGGTGTTCCTCGCTTTGCCTGCAGCTGTTCGCCGGCCGCTGGCGCGCGTCATGCGCACGTAAGGTGCACGCACCGTTCTATCGCCCTCGTCATTGAAACGGGCGTCGGATTGCATAGGTGTTATATGTGGTCCGGTTCTGGGAACGCCTAGAGCCGACTTCAACTATGGGGGGACGCATCATGGCCCAGTCAAATCTGCCAACCATTGTTTCGGGTGGCGCCGGCCTGTCGCGCTACCTGCAGGAAATCCGCCGCTTCCCGATGCTCGAGCCCAACGAAGAGTACATGCTCGGCAAACGCTGGCAGGAGCACGGCGACAGTGAAGCCGCGCACAAGCTGGTGACTTCGCACCTACGCCTGGTCGCGCGCATCGCCATGGGCTATCGCGGCTATGGCCTGCCGATCGGCGAAGTTATCTCTGAGGGCAATGTCGGCCTGATGCAGGCGGTCAAGAAGTTCGAACCGGATCGCGGCTTCCGCTTAGCGACCTATGCCATGTGGTGGATCAGGGCCTCCATTCAAGAGTACATTCTGCGCTCGTGGAGCCTCGTCAAAATGGGCACTACGGCAGCCCAGAAGAAACTGTTCTTCAACCTGCGCAAAGCCAAGGGTCAGATTCAGGCGCTTGAGGAAGGCGACCTGACGCCCGAGCACGTCAAGCAGATTGCCACTAAGCTCGGCGTCAGCGAAACCGACGTTATTTCTATGAACCGGCGGCTGTCGGGCGACGCCTCGCTGAACGCGCCGATCCGTGCCGATCAGGAGGCCGGCGAGTGGCAGGACTGGTTGGTCGATGACAGCGATAGTCAGGAGACCGTGCTGGTAGAGGCCGAGGAAGCGGGCCGTCGCCGCGGCTTCCTCAAGGACGCAGTGGCGACGCTCAATGAGCGCGAGATGGACATCTTCAACGCCCGCCGGCTGACCGACGATCCGGCGACGCTGGAAGAGTTGTCCGTGCGCCACGGTGTCAGCCGCGAACGCATCCGACAAATTGAGGTGCGCGCCTTCGAAAAGGTGCAAAAGGCCGTTCAACAAGCCTCGCGGGCTGGTGAAATTCCAGCTCTACAGGGTGCCTGAAATGAGCTTGTGCAACTCGTGAAAAGTCACAGCATCGTCAAGCGACTCGGCTAAATCAGAATTCGGCGATGGAGGGAGGGACCTCACGCGCCGGCCTTGGCTGGCCACTCGCGGACAGGACAGGGCGCCGGGACCATTGCCGTGGTTCTGGCAATAATGCTGGCAGGGCCGGGAACAGGCCGCTGCCGGTTGCACGGAGGATTTGGGCGCGCTGCTTGGCGCGTGCCTGTTCCGGTTGGTTCTTCGCCGTCCCAATTCGAGGGGGTGGTGTCCGGCATGACCGGACTGGCCCCGGCGGGGCGAGGCCAATGTATCCGTTGTCACGAGTACTGCGTGACTACAGTTCCGTCGTGTCGGCGTTCACTTCAAATGGATGGAGCGACCTATGCTGAATACGATCAGTCCGGTCTTCGGCTGCCCGCGAGCCCGTGCCCTTGGCGCGGTCCAGCAGGTGTGCCCTCTCATCTGGTGGCACGTCACCGCGTTTGTACCTTGTGCCGCGCCTCACCGGCCTCCGAGTAGATAATGTGTGAGGCTTTAGTTCGCACGCCCCAACCGGGGCACTCAAGCGGACGACGCAAATGGGGCTGGCTCCTGGCAACAGG
>JANNSA010000499.1:0-1549 GCA_031402115.1 Hyphomicrobiaceae bacterium
ATGGCGGATGCGGGTGGTCGGCCAGCACATGCGCCGCGCCGTATTGATCGGCCGCCTGTTGGCGCAGCGCGAAAGCCAGGCCAGCAGTCTGGCTGACGCGCTGGATGGCCTCGGCGCGGCATTCTACCTGATCGATGCCAACGGCCGGCTCTTGCATGCCAATGCCGCCGGTGCCTTGGCGCTCGACAAGGGCGGGCCACTGCGAACCGCCATGGGCCGGCTGATTGCCGTCGATCCCGAAACCGACCGGCACTTGAAGGAGCTGTTCCTATCGGCGAGCCAGGGCGATCTGGCGATCGGCGCCAAAGGCATCGCTGTGCCGCTGACAACACCGCGCGGCGAGCGTCTGGTCGCCCATGTCCTGCCGTTGACTGGCGGCGCACGACGCAAGGCGGGCCTTGGTTACGCGGCCGTGGCGGCGATGTTCGTGACTGCAGCCAGTGCGCCGGCGCCGATGCTGCCCGAGATCATCGCCCATACCTTCAAGCTGACACCGACGGAATTGCGCGTCCTGCTGGCGATCGTTGAAATTGGCGGCGTACCGGAAGTCGCCGAGGCGCTTGGCATCGCCGAGACGACGGTCAAATCCCATCTCAGCCGCGTGTTTGCTAAAACCGGCACCAACCGGCAAGTCGAGTTGGCCACGCTCGTTGCGGGCTTTGCCACGCCGCTTGCCAATTGAGAATTAACTGAAGCCAGAGAATTCGGCGGCCTCCTCCGATCGTAGGAGGCGGTTGCGCTGCCTGACTGATAGCGTGCAATCAAGTAGACAGCCGTGACACATCTCTCCCCCCGGATGGACTTTGGACGGGATCGGTTTTCCCATTCCATAGCAGTGACGATTGTTCGAGCGAAGATGACAGAGTTGCCGCGTGTTGGTCACCGGGTGCTGATATCGGCATTCAGGATTGCGAAAGGCCCATGAGATGCGTTTCATTTGGATACCATCTACTGTTGTGTTAGCGCTGTCATTGATGGCAAATACGGTTAGTGCTAAGGAGTACAATGCATCGTTTCAAAGCCCAGCAAGCTTGGGTGCTTCATGCGGGAAAGCTGGAGGTAAATTTACAAAAGGACAGAGTAGCTACTACTGTTCCTTCAAGAATGGGAACTTGAAGGAATGTGGCAAGTCATCCAAGAAGTGCATTATTGTTACCAAGGGCGCATCTTAGTGAAGCGGCGCGAGGTAGCGCGGTGTTACGCACCCCTCGTTGCGCTGCCGGTACCGGAACAGTCCTCGTGCAAACATCGCTGAAGTTGGCGACCTGTATCCTCGTCTGGCTTACCAACAGTCAACCCGGCTGGGCCGCGACGGCAGCCGACGCCAGCACCGGTGCTGCGGCGCGCTGCAACTGGCAATGCACCGATAAACAGCAACCCGGCAGTTCTGAACTTTACGCGTGTCTGCGGGTCTGCGAGAAACAGTTGAACTATTGCGTGGCGACATTGCCGCCCAACGTCAAGGGCTTGAGCGCCGACCCCGGCAAGCGCAAGACGTCCAAGAAGCCACCGCCTGGCAGCGCGCCACAAGCTGACACGAAGGTGCAAT
>JANNSA010000500.1:0-7495 GCA_031402115.1 Hyphomicrobiaceae bacterium
AGGTCGTTAAAGCGCGCGTTCTTCTCGGCAACGGTAACGACGCCGCCGGTGATGTCGGAATGGCCATTGAGGAATTTGGTCGCAGAGTGCGCGACGATGTCGGCGCCGTAACTCAAGGCCTTGGTGGTGCAGGGTGGCGCGTTGGTGCCATCGACGCCCAGCACGGCGCCAGCAGCATGGGCGATCTTCGCGGCGGCGGCGATGTCCACGACCTCAAAGGTCGGGTTGGCCGGCGTTTCCAGCCAGACCATCGCCGTCTTACCAGGCCGGACGCGTGCCTGCAGATCGTCGAGATCGTTCTGGTCGAACTGTTCGATGCTGATGTTCTTGTGCTCGGCCAGCCGCCTGAGCCACAGCAGCGCGCCAAAATACATGACGCGCGGCACCACCACATGATCACCCGGCTTCAGGGTTTCGAACACCGCCGCGATGGCCGCCAATCCGGAACCGAATAGCCGTGTCGCCGCACCACCCTCAAGCTTGCAGATGATCGCCTCGGCCAGATCAATGGTCGGGCTCTCATAGCGGGAGTAGTTGTAGCCCGCGAGCAGCTCATAACCTTCGCCGCGCGCGAAGGTCGAGGAGGGGTGAATAGGTGGCGCGACGGCGCCTGTCGCCAGATCGAGATAGTGCAACGCTTGCGCTGCGTCCGTCTCTGGCGCCAGCGCCCGGTTGCTGAGCTTGGCCATGGAACTCTCCAGCTAGTGGTTCTGTAGCTGCCCGGCCAGCGCTAGACGGGCCGCACAAGCACATGCTTTTTCTTACCGAACGACAGTTTGACGACGCCATCGGCTGTTAGCGACGCGCTGCCAACGACCGCTTTTTCGTCCGTTACCGCCACATCGTTGATGCGCAGGCCGCCGTTCTTGATTTGGCGGCGGGCCTCGCTGTTGCTGGGCACGAGGCCGGCTTGCACGAACAGGCCGAGCACGGCGATGCCGGCGGCAAGATCAGTAGCGGGCACTTCCAGGGTTGGCAAGCCGACCGCAAGTCCACCCGTCTCGAACGTGGTCATGGCCGTCGCCATCGCCGCCGAAGCAGCCTGTCTCCCATGCAACAGCGCCGTCGCCTCCGTCGCCAGCAGCTTCTTGGCGTCATTGATCTCAGCGCCGCCGAGTGCCGCCAGCCGCGCGATCTCTGGCATCGGCAGCACTGTCACCAGCTTCAGGAACTTGGCGACGTCGGCGTCCTCGGTGTTGCGCCAGAACTGCCAGTAATCGTACGGGCTGAGCTGATCAGCATTGAGCCAGACGGCGCCGGCGGCGGTCTTGCCCATCTTGGCGCCGGACGCCGTGGTCAGCAGCGGACAGGTCAGCGCGTACAGCTGTGGCGTGCCCATGCGGCGGCCGAGATCGACGCCGGTGACAATGTTGCCCCACTGATCCGAGCCGCCCATCTGCAAGTTGCAACCATGGCGGCGCGCCAGTTCGACGAAGTCGTAAGATTGCAGCACCATGTAGTTGAACTCGATGAAGGAGAGTTCCTGCTCGCGGTCGATGCGCAACTTGACCGAGTCCATGGCAAGCATGCGGTTGACGGAAAAGTGCCTGCCGACCTCGCGCAACATGCTGATGTAGTTGAGCTTGGTCAGCCAGTCAGCGTTATCGACCATCAGCGCGTCGGTGGGCCCGTCACCAAACTTGATCAGCTTGGCGAAGACTTGCCGAATGCCCTGCTTGTTGCGCTCGATATCGTCCAGCGGCCTGAGCGCGCGCGACTCGTCCTTGCCCGATGGATCGCCGATCTGCGTGGTGCCGCCACCCATCAGCACGATCGGCTTGTTGCCGGTGGCTTGCAGCCAATGCAGCATCATGATGGAAATCAGCGAGCCGACATGCAGCGACGGCGCTGTGCAGTCGTAACCGACATAACCAACCAGTTCCTGCTTCGCCGCCAGCGCATCGACGCCCGCCAGGTCCGAGCACTGATGCACGTAGCCGCGCTCGGTGAGGATGTTCAGAAAGTCGGATTTTGGCATATTGGTTGGCCGGCGTTTGTGCTGTACGGGGAAACAGGATCAAATCGGTCCCTGGACCACTCGCTAGCACAGGACGCCGCCGATGACCAAAACCGCGCTTGGTCTGATGTCGGGCACCTCCTTGGACGGGATCGACGTGGCCCTGCTGAAGACCGACGGCGAGAATGTCGTCGAGCGCGTAGCGGCGGCGAGCTTTGCCTATCCGGAAGACTTCCGCGCGGAGCTGCGGCAGGCGTTGGCCGACGCGACGGGTCTGACTGACCGGACAGCCCGGCCCGGTTGTCTGGCAGCCGTAGAGCAAGCGCTGACCGAGCGGCACGCGATTGTCGTGCGTGACTTTCTCGATTCAATCGGCGCCAGCGCGGCCAACGTGGATGTGCTCGGCTTCCACGGCCAGACCGTTTTGCACCGCCCGGCATCGACGCAGGCAACGCTCACTGTGCAACTCGGCGACGGCCCGCGGCTCGCGCGGCTGACGGGGATTGATGTGGTGTACGATTTGCGCGCCGCTGACGCAGCGGCGGGTGGACAGGGCGCGCCTTTGGCGCCAGCCTATCACGCTGCACTCGCGCAACGGGCGCCGGGACTGCCTGTCGCATTCCTCAATCTCGGTGGGGTTGGCAATGTCACCTGGATCGGCGAGGGCCGTGATCCAGTGGCGTTCGATACCGGCCCCGGCAATGCGCTGATCGATGATTGGGTGCTGCGCCACACCGGCCGGCCCCGCGATGACGGCGGCGCCATCGCGTTGGCTGGGCAGATTGACGACGACGCGCTGACGGCCCTGCTGCGCCATCCCTACTTCGGTGCGCTGCCACCCAAGTCGCTCGACCGCAACGCCTTCTCGCTTGATCCGGTCAAGCACCTGAACCTGGCTGATGGCGCTGCGACGATCACCGCCTTCACCGCCGCCACGGTCGCGCGCGCCGTCGCCGTACTGCCTGAGCCGCCGCAGTTCTGGCTGGTCAGTGGAGGCGGCCGCCACAACCGCGCGCTGATGCAGGGGCTAGCCGAACGCCTCGATGCCGCTGTCGCCCCCGTGGAGGCGATCGGCTGCAATGGCGACACGCTGGAGGCCGAGGCCTGGGCCTATCTCGCCGTCCGCAGCCGGCGCGGTCTGCCGATCAGCTGGCCAACCACAACGGGCGTGCCGATGCCTCTGACGGGCGGCGTGGAGTGCGTGATGACCGCTGGGCCGTAACGCACCAACGAAGCGTGCCTTGCGCTCGAACGCTGGAGCGAAGATGTGCAAGTCGCACCCTACAAATCACCCGCGCACTGGCGGCAGCACCACCGTGCCTGATCCGCATAGCCGCGACGGGTTCTCGTTCTTGCCGCACGAGCGCGGCGCGCCGTCCTTGCCGAAGCAGAAGCGGACTTCGCGCAAGCGCTTGCCACGGCTTGAGCAGTCGACGGCCATGTTCGCAGCCTTGAGTTTGGGATTGGCTTTCAGGAACTCCGCTGTGATCTGGCCGGGCGAGGTGACGACTTCACTTTGCACATCGCGCATTGAAGCGGGAATCGTAATGCCCGTGAACAGCTTGCGCGCGAGGCTGTAATAGGCCGCAGCATCCAGACCGGCGCAGGTGCCGTGCTTTTTGTACTCGTGAATGATCAGTTTGCGGCTCGGCATGATGTCCATCATGCCGGCGATCGTGCCCGGCTCGACCCAGGGCTTGCGGCCGATATCGCATTCCGACGGATAGCCGCTTTCGTATTGCGGCCACAGCCCGTGCAGCACAAAGGCATAGGGGCGTTGCGCCGAGCATTGTGGTTCGTCGCGATCGGCGCCGTCACCCAGGCAATACGTCGGCGACCACGACAGCACCAGCGCGTAATAGTCGAAATCGCCGGCCCGATCGCGACTGTAGCTCTTGCTGCCGCCATTGCTCTGGCTTCTACTGCTAGTGTCGGCACCATTGTTCTTCGGCTTTGGTCCGGCGCCAGCGTATTGCTGCAGCATCGCCACTGCGATCAGCCCCAGCACAGCGCCCGCGATTTTCAAGGTGTTGTTCATCAGAATCCTCGTGGTGCCTCCCGCCACCGATACACGGCTGCTGGCCCGTCGTCAGCACCCGTCATGCGCGCGGGCGATGGCCGCCGTATGGCATAATCGCAGCCAGCGCTTCCCATGACAGCGAAAAACTGATGAAGGGAATGCTGGATAGACGTTGCCCGGAGCACGCCCCCCGACATGACGCAATGGAAGACGCATGCGACGATCAGCGGCCCGCTGGTCATGGTCGGTTTTGGCTCTATCGGGCGCGGATTGTTGCCACTGCTGGAGCGCCATTTCAGCTTTGACAAGGCGCGCATGGTGGTGATCGATCCGGTTGATGCGGACCGGCGGCTCCTGGACGAGCGCGGCATCCGTTACATGCAGCAGGCCGTGACACCGGACAACTACCGCGATCTGCTGGTGCCGTTGCTGAGCGACGGCGAAGGTCAGGGCTTCTGCGTCAACCTCTCGGTTGATACAGGCTCCGTGGCGCTGATGGAGATGTGCCGCGAGGCTGGCGCGCTCTACATCGACACGGTGGTAGAGCCTTGGGCCGGTTTCTACTTCGACGTCTCAGTGGGACCGGCATCGCGTTCCAACTACGCGCTCCGCGAGGAAATGCTGGACGCTAAGCGGCGCAGTCCGGGCGGGCCAACCGCAGTGTCATGCTGCGGCGCCAATCCGGGCATGGTGTCGTGGCTCGTCAAGCAGGCGCTGTTGACGATCGCACGCGATACGGGCCGCAAGGTTCAGGAACCGCGCACGCGCGAGGCTTGGGCAAAGCTGGCGCGGACCATGGGCGTCAAGGGCATCCACATTGCCGAGCGCGACACGCAACGCACCAAAACGCCAAAGCCGCTCGACGTGTTCCGCAACACCTGGTCGGTAGAAGGCTTCATCGCCGAAGGCGCGCAACCCGCCGAACTGGGTTGGGGCACCCATGAACGCGATATGCCGGGTCTCGGCCGCCGGCACGAATCCGGCTGCGATGCCGCGATCTATTTGCTGCAACCGGGCGCCAACACACGCGTGCGCACCTGGTGTCCGTCGGTCGGGCCGCAATACGGCTTCCTCGTCACCCACAACGAAGCGATTTCCATTGCCGACTATCTGACAGTGCGCGACCCCAAGGGCCAGGTGCTGTACCGGCCGACCTGCCATTACGCTTATCATCCGTGTGATGACGCCGTGCTGGCGTTGCACGAAATGTTCGGCTCGGGCGGCCGTCATCAGGCAACACTGACGGTGTTGCAGGAGGATGAGATTGTCGATGGCTTCGATGAACTGGGCGTGCTGATCTATGGCCACGCCCGCAATGCCTATTGGTACGGTTCCACCCTGACGATCGAGGAGGCGCGCAAGTTGGCGCCCTACCAGAACGCTACTGGCATGCAGGTGACGTCGTCGGTGCTCGCCGGCATGGTCTGGACGCTGGAGAACCCCAACGCAGGCATTGTCGAGACCGACGAGATGGATTGGCGCCGGTGCATGGAAGTGCAGCGCCCCTATCTCGGCAAGGTGCATGGCATGTATACGGACTGGACGCCCTTGACCGGACGTCCGGGTTTGTTCCCTGAGGACCTTGAAACCACAGATCCCTGGCAGTTCCGCAACGTTCTGGTGCGCTGATGCCGATGCCGTTAATTATCGTGCCGGATCAGGCGGCGCTGGCGGCCGCCGCCGCCACGTCGATTCTTGCGCTGCTGCGGCAGAAGCCAGACGCCGTACTTGGGCTGGCGACGGGCAAGACGCTGGAACCCGTGTTCGCGGCGCTGGTGGCGTCGGGCGTATCGTTCGCGCGAGCCCGGATCGTTCACCTCGACGAAATGCTGGGCCTGGAGGCAGATGACCAGAGGTGGTTCGGCTGCGATCTCAGGCGGCAGTTCCTGGCACCCTTGGGCATACCAGCGGCACACTTGCGGATGCTGGATGGCCGGGCGCCAGACCCCGAAGCCGAGTGTGCCGCCCACGAGGCGCACATCATCGCGCTCGGTGGCCTGGATCTGCAGGTGCTCGGCATCGGCCGCAACGCCCATATCGGCATCAACGAGCCTGGCTCGGCCTTCGACAGCCGCACCCGCGTCGTGGCGTTCGCCGAGATCACGCGTTCCGGCATGGTCGCACAATTTGCCGATCGCCCGGTGCCAACGCACGGCATGACGCTCGGCATCGGTACCATCCTGGCGGCGCGGCAAATCCTGCTACTGGCCAATGGCGCGAACAAAGCCGAGGCGGTGCGCGCGGCGGTTGCAGGGCCAGTCGGCCCAGCCTGTCCAGCCACGGCATTGCGGGCTCATGCCAATGTTCAGGTGATTGTCGACCGGGCGGCGGCGTGAAGCTTAAGGCTGCTCGCGTCCCATGACATGCCGCGCAAGAACTCGGCCGCGGACATGGACTTGCGGCCGGCTCGCTGGACTTGCAGCAGGCGAATGGCGCCGGTGCCACACGCCACGGTCAGTTCTGCGTCAAGCACAACGCCCGCTTCGCCGGCGCCGTCAGCCATGCTGGAACGCAGCACTTTAACGCGTTCGGTTGCGCCAGCGACGGGCCACTCGAACCAGGCGCCCGGGAACGGCGACAGGCCGCGCATGTGGTTGTGCACCGCGCGTGCTGGTTTGTTCCAATCGATGCGGGCTTCGGACTTGTCGATTTTGGCAGCGTAGGTGACGCCATCGCTGGATTGCGCCTGGCTAGTCAGACTGCCGCGCTCCAACGCCGCCAGTGCCCGCAACATCAGGTCGGCGCCACGGCGCGCCAGCTCGTTGTGAAGATCGCCCGCAGTGACGTCAGCGTCAATTGCCACGGACTCAGCCAGGCAAACGGGACCGGTATCCAGTCCCTCGTCCATGCGCATGATCATCACGGCGGTGTCGCTGTCACCAGCCATCAGCGTACGCTGGATCGGCGCCGCACCGCGCCAACGCGGCAGCTTGGACGGATGCAAGTTGAAGCAGCCCTCGCGCGGCGCTGTCAGGATGGCTGCCGGCAGCAGCAGGCCGTAGCCGACCACCACGGCTGCATCCAGCGATAGCGCCGCGAATTCGGCCTGCACTTCGCTCAGGCGCATGGATCGCGGCGTGCGCACGAGCAACCCTTGCGCTTCGGCGAACACCTGTATGGGCGACTTGCGCCAGTCCATGCCGCGTCCAGCCGGACGTGGCGGCTGGCAATACACCGACGCAATCTCATGGCCTGTCGACAGCAGTTCCGATAGGGCCGGCACCGCGAAATCAGGCGTTCCCATAAAGGCGAGGCGCAGTGGCATGGGTGATCCAGTGCAAGGGTGTCAGAGCCGTGGCACAGCCTTCATCTCAGCACGCTCACGCTCGGCCTTAACGAACTTACGGATAATCCGGTCGCGCTTCAGCCGCGACAGAAAGTCGATGAACAGCTTACCATCGAGATGGTCGAGTTCATGCTGCACGACAGTGGCGAGCAGCCCCTCGCATAACAATTCAACGGATTTGCCTGCCCGGTCGGTGTAGCGCACGCGCACGGCGTTCGGGCGCTCCAGCTCG
>JANNSA010000501.1:0-4269 GCA_031402115.1 Hyphomicrobiaceae bacterium
TTAATTCTTATCTTCTGGCAGCACCGGCAACGGGTGGATGTCGATGCCCTCGTCGTGCAGCGCGGCGACGTCTGACAGGCTGGCCTCGCCGTGGATGGTGCGGGCCTTGGCCTCTTGATAATGTATCTTGCGGGCTTCGTCGGCGAAGCGGTTGCCAACATAGTCCGAGTTAGCGCGCACATGGTCGCGCACCTGACGCAACATCGCGAGCATTTCCGGGGGCATGCTGGTAGCGACGGGCGCCGGTTGGCCGGCCGGCATGGCGGCGTTTGCCGAGGCGCGGGTCGCCGCTTTCTTGCGGGCGGTTACGACATTCGGTGCCATCAGCGCCTTGTCGACGTGCGAACTACCACAAGCCGCGCACGTCACCAGGCCGCGCGCCGCTTGCGCGTCATAGGCATCGCTCGACGCAAACCACGCCTCGAATTCGTGAGTCTTATCGCAGCGCAGGGTGTAACGGATCATGTTTTAGCTTACTTCATTCTGCGCCGTCGGCCGCCAGACGCGATCGTGACTGAGCGCTGGCACTTTAGCACGGGCCGCCTGAACAGCGCCTAAATCCAGGTCAGCGGTGACGATACCTATTGTCTCGCCAGCGTCGGCAAGCACGGTGCCCCACGGATCAACAATCAAGCTATGTCCATAAGTACGCCGGCCATTGGCATGCAGACCAGTTTGCGCCGCCGCCAGCACGAAACAACCAGTTTCAATGGCGCGGGCGCGCAGCAGTACATGCCAGTGCGCCGCGCCGGTGATTTGCGTGAAGGCGGCCGGCACCGCCAGAATTTCGGCCCCGGCATGCGCCAGATCGCGATGCAAAGCGGCAAACCGTAGATCGTAGCAAATTGTCAGTCCCAGCCGGGTGAACGGCAGATCAGCGACGACAGCTTGCTCGCCCGGACGGAAGGTCGCGCTTTCGCGATAGGTTTCCGGCCCGTTGGCGCCAGCCAGATCGACATCGAACATGTGGATTTTGTCGTAGCGGGCGGCGATCACGCCTTCGGGATCAATCACCAGCGACCGGTTGGCCAGACGCTCGCCATCGGCGGCAACGGGCAGCGAGCCGATATGCAGCCAGATGCCAAGCGACTTGGCCAACGCGCGGAACACGGTGATTGCTGCCGTCTCGGCTTCCGGCCGGGCAGTGGCGAGCAACCGCTCGCGATCGAGCGCCATCAGCGTGGTGTTTTCTGGCGTCTGCACATAGTGGCAACCGGCTGCGGCCGCCGCCCGGATTCCGGTTTCCGCAGCGACAACATTAGCGTCGACATCGAACCCGGAGCACAGCTGCACCAGGCCGACGCGGATCGCTGGTCTGACCTTGCCCATCAATTGGCCACGGCGCTGGTCAGCATCGGATCAAGCTTGCCCGTATGATCGAGCGCATGCAGGTCGTCACAGCCGCCGACATGCACGCCTCCGATCCAGATCTGCGGCACGGTTGCACTGCCACCCGCCTGCTCTGTCAATGCCTTGCGCGCCTTGGCATCGCCTGTCACGTCAATCTGGGCAAACGCCACGCCCTTCCTTTGCAGCAACGCGACGGCGGCGTGGCAATACGGGCAATAGGTCGTGGTGTAGACCGTGATGGCGGGCGTGGCGGCTGACATTGGCATCCTCGAATTTGCTGAGCCCTTTGAGATGGCTAACCTGAGCGGTTGGCGCAAGGTCAATTCGTCAACCCGGCATGGCGATCTCGTCGGCGACCAGGGTTAGCGCCAGCACATCAACGCGCTGCGCACCGGCCTTCAGTAACACGCGCGTGACGGCTTCCACGGTGGAACCCGTGGTGATGACATCATCGATCAGTACGATGCGGCGGCCGCGTACGCGACCTACCTTGGCCGGCGAGATGGCGAAGGCACCCGCGACATTGCGACGGCGCTCCTCCAGCGGCAGACCAACTTGCGCCTTGGTCGAGCGGGTACGCCGCACCAGCAAGGGATCGCACGGGATTGCGGTAAGCCGTGACAACGCGTGCGCGATCAGTGCCGCCTGATTGAAACCCCGACGCCACAGCCGGACGCGCGCCAGCGGCACCGGGATCAACAATTCGGCATCCGCCAGCAGTTCTTGGCCGGCGCTGCGCATCAAGCGAGCGAACAAGCGTAAGCCATGGTGCTGATCGTTGTACTTCAGATGATGCACGAGGTCGCGCATGACACCCGTGTGACGCGCCACGGCACGAGCGCGGCCATACACTGGCGGCGTCGCGAGCGCGCGTGACGAAACGGGATTGGCACCAGCATCAAACGGGAACGGCAGTCCCAACCGCTCACACAAGGGGGGCCGGATAAAGTCAATGCCGGACCAGCACGCCGCACACAGCGTGCCATGCCGGGCAAGCGGCTCGCGACAGCCGACACAGATCGGCGGCACCAGCAGATCGGCGACAGAGCGCGCCACGCTGACCAACGGTGCTGCCGCACGCCGCAACAGCGGATGCGACGGCACGATTGCTGAGTTCGGCTTCATCACCGGCGGCATAGCTGACGCGTTCCTCCCGCGTGGGCCTTCGTGTGATCATGCTACAGGGCAGCGCCGACGCCAAGCGCCACTGCTGATCGTCCAGGTGAGTATTTGGGGAAAATTGTTTCGCGGGCCGGGAACCGCTTGCCTTGGCATCACGGTTCCGGGGGTGGGCTCCAGCTGTCGGTCCAGGCGAGCGGGTGGACGCGGTCGGCGTCGCTGACGGGCGAGAACGTCGGCAGTTTGTCCTGCAAGCCGCGGATCTGCAGCAGGACTACCGGGCGGGCGTTCAGATCGGCGCGCATGAATGCGTCGATGGCCGCCAGGGTTTCCAGGCGGTGCCGGTAGAGCCGTGTTGATTTGCGCGCCAGTTTCATTGGACAAGGAGTTTCATCGGGATAAGAACTATCACTCGCCGGATAAGCCACCCGGCAACCGTGGAGATAACCCCAAATCTGTTGCTTTTTTCTCCTCAACTCTCTCTGAATTTAAAACAAATTGTGCGGTGCACTGATTAAGAAACTGTTGCTGGTATCTCCTTCTCCCGGCGTATGCGGAATGCGGCCAACGCCTCCTTGACGCCAACGTCGAGCTCCGGCTCCTCATACGTGTCGAGCAGCTTGCGCGCGCGCTCCATGGCGCGGGTCGCGGCGTCCTTGGAGCCACCTGCTGCCCAGCCTTCATACGAGCCAAAGTCCATCATTGGCGGCGTGTAGAACGCGGTCTCGAATTTCTCCAGCGTGTGCGCCGTGCCGAGGAAGTGGCCAGCCGGACCAACCTCGCGCACCGCCGCCATGGCGGCTTTCAAATCTTCAACATCGACGCCTTGAGCATACTTGTACCAGCCACCGAGTTGCTCCGTATCCAGCATGAACTTGGCGACCGAGGCGCACAGCCCCGCCTCCAGCCAGCCGGCGACATGCCAAATATAGTTGCCACCTGACAGAATGGCGGCATGCATGAGCATGTTGGCCTCGTAGCCGGCCTGCGCATCGGGCAGCTTGGAGCCAACGTGAAAGCCGGAGGTGCGGAACGGCAACTGATATTTCCGCGCCAATTGCCCCATCACCATCATCATATGCGCGGCTTCCGGCGTGCCGCCCATCGGCGCGCCTGACTTCATATCGACCGCCACCATGAACTGGCCGTAGACCTGGGGTGAGCCGGCCCGGATCAATTGCGTGAAGGCGAGGCCGGCCAGCGCTTCGGCGTTAACCTGCGCCACCGCACCGATGGTGGAAGCCGGCGTTGACGCGCCGCACAGCGCGAACGGCGAGATCAGGCACGGCTGATTGTGCGCCGCATAGACCCGCAGCGCGTCGAGCATGGTCTGGTCCCAGACCAACGGCGAGTTGCAGTTGACCACCGAGGTCAGCACCGTGTTGTCACGCACGAAGTCGTCGCCGAACACGATGCCGGCCATCTTCATGGTGTCCTCGGCTCGCTCCTTGGCGGTGACGATGCCCATGAACGGCTTGTCGGAATGCGTCAGGCAGCTTTCGATGATGTGCAGGTGCCGGTGCGGCACGGCGATGTCCATTGGCTCGCAAATGATGGAGGAGGTCGAGTGTAGTTCTGGCGACAGGTAAGCGAGCTTGTGAAAGTCGATCAGATCGCTCTTGCGGCCATAACGGCGTTCGCCGTCGAAGCCGCGCACGTAAGGCGCGCCATACATCGGCACGAAGATGGAGTTTCGGCCACCGACGCGCACGCTGCGTTCCGAATTGCGCATACGCCGGGAGAAGGAGATACCAGCAACAGTTTCTTAATCAGTGCACCGCACAATTTGTTTTAAATTCA
>JANNSA010000502.1:0-2208 GCA_031402115.1 Hyphomicrobiaceae bacterium
GCTACAATTTCGAGGATTCCATCCTTATCTCCGAGCGCATCGTCAAGGATGACGTGTTCACCTCCATCCACCTCGAGGAGTTCGAGGTGATGGCGCGCGACACCAAGCTCGGCCCTGAGGAAATCACCCGCGATATCCCCAACGTCTCGGAAGAGGCGATGAAAAGCCTCGACGAGGCCGGCATTGTCTATATCGGCGCCGAAGTGAAGCCAGGCGACATCCTGGTCGGCAAGATCACGCCGAAGGGCGAGAGCCCGATGACGCCGGAAGAGAAGCTGTTGCGCGCCATCTTTGGCGAGAAGGCCTCGGACGTGCGCGATACGTCGCTGAAGCTACCGCCGGGCGTCACCGGCACGGTGGTGGAAGTGCGCGTGTTCAACCGCCATGGCATCGAGAAAGACGAGCGCGCGATGGCGATCGAGCGCGAAGAAATCGAGCGCCTGGCGAAGGACCGCGACGACGAACTCGCGATCCTCGACCGCAACGTCTATGGCCGCTTGAAGGACGCCCTGCTCGGCAAGGAAGCCGCCAAGGGTCCGAAGGGCGCGCGTAAAGGCACGGCGCTAACGGATGTCATCCTCGATGACATTCCGCGCAGCCAGTGGTGGGAAATCGCGCTCGCCGACGAAAAGTCGATGGCCGACATCGAGTCGATCCGCCGCCAATACGAGAGCGCCAAGAAGAACCTGGAGAAGCGCTTCGGCGACAAAGTCGACAAGCTGCATCGCGGCGACGAACTGCCGCCGGGCGTGATGAAGATGGTTAAGGTGTTCGTGGCGGTGAAGCGCAAGCTGCAACCCGGCGACAAGATGGCCGGCCGGCATGGCAACAAGGGCGTCGTCAGCCAGATCGTGCCGATCGAGGACATGCCGTATCTGGAAGACGGCCAGTCGGTCGACATCGTGCTCAACCCGCTTGGCGTACCGAGCCGTATGAATGTCGGGCAGATCCTGGAGACGCATCTGGGCTGGGCCTGCGCTGGTCTTGGCAAGCAGATCGGCGAGGCCGTCGATCAGTTCCGTCACAACAACAAGATCAAGCCGCTCAAGGATGCGCTGGTCTCGGTCTACGGCAAAGGCGACGCCACTATCGCCTCGCTCGACGACGCCGGTCTCGTTGAACTCGGTGACAATCTGCGCAAGGGCGTGCCGATCGCAACACCGGTGTTTGATGGTGCCCGCGAAAGCGACATCGTCGAATGGCTGCAGAAGGCCGGCTTTGACTCCTCGGGTCAGGTCCGGCTGTTCGATGGCCGCACCGGCGAGTCGTTCGATCGCAAGGTCACGGTCGGCTACAAGTACCTGCTGAAGCTGCACCACTTGGTTGACGACAAGATCCATGCCCGCTCGATCGGACCATACAGCCTCGTGACGCAGCAACCGCTGGGTGGCAAGGCACAGTTCGGCGGCCAGCGCTTCGGCGAAATGGAAGTCTGGGCATTGGAAGCCTACGGAGCCGCTTATACCTTGCAGGAAATGCTGACAGTGAAGTCGGACGACGTCGCCGGCCGCACCAAGGTGTACGAGGCGATCGTGCGTGGCGACGACGTGTTGGAGGCCGGTATCCCGGAAAGCTTCAACGTGCTGGTCAAGGAAATGCGCGCGCTTGGCCTCAACGTCGAACTGGCGGAGCGGGAAAAGAACCCGCGCACGGCGCCAGGCAAGCCAGCCTCGAAGCGCACAGCTTTGCCGCGGCCGCGCGCCGCCGATGCTGCCGAATAGCTCGGGCTGTAGCCGCCTGATTGCTGGGGCGCGGGTGCCAGTTTGGCACTCCGCCCCACACCGCTTGATCGCTGATACGGCTGTCCGATGACCGTCACCCGGACAGACGCCACAGACCCGATGACACCCGACCCGAGGCGGCCCGCCTTTGCCGCCGATCAGGAGACCCCGTGATGAGCCAGCAAGACATCGCCAACATGTTCAGCCCGGCGGCCCCGGCACAGGTGTTCGACGAGATTCGCATCTCGATCGCGTCGCCTGAGCAGGTGCTGTCGTGGTCTTTCGGGGAGATCAAGAAGCCCGAAACCATCAACTACCGCACCTTCAAGCCTGAGCGCGACGGCCTGTTCTGCGCCCGTATCTTTGGCCCCATCAAGGATTACGAGTGCTTGTGCGGCAAGTACAAGCGCATGAAGTTCAAGGGCGTCATCTGCGAAAAGTGCGGCGTCGAAGTCACGTTGGCCAAGGTCCGGCGTGAGCGCATGGG
>JANNSA010000503.1:0-2043 GCA_031402115.1 Hyphomicrobiaceae bacterium
CCTGTCGGCGCGCTTCGGCCGCGCCAGCACGCCGGTGGGCAAGAGCACCTGCATCGTCATCACCGAGGTCGAGAGCGCCAGCGGCAGTGAGCGCCAGAACATGGGCATCGTGGTCGATGCGGTGCAGGCGGTGCTGGAGATTCCATCATCCGAGATCGAGCCGGCGCCGAACTTCGGCGCCAAGATCCGCGCCGACTTCATCGAAGGCATCGCCAAGGTGAACGGCAAGTTCGTCATCGTGCTGAACGTGCAGCGCGTGCTGTCGGCCGAGGAGATCGGCGCCATGGGCCAAGCCGCGGCCATGGCCGAGTTGGCCACGGCCTGAGGCCACGATGTCCGCCGACCGGGCACCGCCCCACCCATCGAATCCGGCCTTGACCCGAATGCGGATTGCACATGTTCTCGAACCCGACGGAGCGCACCAAGGCCCTGAAGAAGATCGACGACGCTGTCCCCGTCCACGTCGCGGAACTGCACAAGGTGCTGGCGCTGTCCGACCCGTCCACAGTCAGATCCAAGTCCGATGCCGGGAAATCCGTCCTGTAGTGAACCCACCCTCAGACAAACTTTCTCCGCTTCATCCGTCAGGAGTGCTTCCATGTTGAACAATCTGAATATCGGCACGCGCATTACAGGGGCTTTTGCGCTCGTTGTAACTGTTCTGGCTTTGGTCATCGGTATCGGCTATTTCAATCTGGGGCGCTACGCCGGCGCCAGCGGGTGGAACGTTCATACGTACGAGGTTCTGGCAGAGACAAGCGGCATTCTGCAGTCTCTCATCAATATCGAAACCGGACAACGTGGCTTTCTTGTGGCCGGTAAGGACGAATTTCTGGAGCCACTCAATGATGGCAAGAAGGTGTTCGCCAAACACCATGCCGAAACCAAGAAACTGACGTCGGACAATCCCACTCAGCAAGCCCGCCTGAATAAGCTGGAGGATGCCTATCAATCGTGGATGAAGGATTCCGTCGAATCGAGCATCAAGGCTCGCCGCGCAGTTGGCAACAGTCTTGCGCAGTTGGCAACAGTCTTGCGCAGTACGGCGAAGTCATTGCCGTCGTGGGTAGCGGCAAGACCGGTATGGACGCCATGCGCAAGATTCTTGACGAGATCGATCAGGACGAACGCGGCTTGCTGAAAACGCGCGCCCAGGAGATGGAGTCCCTGTTCGCGGTGACGCAGAACTCGCTGCTCTTTGGCGGCATCACAGGCGTCGTGCTTGCCGCCCTGTTGGCTCTGTTGGCAACGCGCAGCATCACCGCGCCCACGCGCAAGCTGATGGCCGCCGCCGACCGCATGGCGGTCGGTGAGTTCGGGGTGCAGATCGACGTCGACGCGAAGGACGAGGTGGGGTTGCTGGCGAACTCGTTGCGAGCCATGCAGTCTGGCGTCAACGCCATGATCACCGACGCCGCCATGCTGTCCAAGGCCGCGGTCGAAGGCAAGCTGGCCACCCGCGCCGATGCCAGCAAGCACCAGGGCGACTTCCGCAAGATCGTTGTCGGTGTCAACGACACGCTGGACGCCGTGATCGGCCCCTTGAACGTGGCCGCCAGGTACGTCGACGAGATTTCGCGCGGCGCCATCCCGGCCAAGATCAGCGACACCTACAACGGTGACTTCAACACGCTGAAGAACAACCTCAACACCTGCATCGACGCCGTCAACGCGCTGGTGGCCGACGCCGCCATGCTGTCCAAGGCCGCGGTCGAAGGCAAGCTGGCCACGCGCGCCGATGCCAGCAAGCACCAGGGCGATTTCCGCAAGGTCGTCGCCGGCGTCAACGACACGCTCGACGCCGTCATCGGCCCCTTGAACGTGGCCGCCAAGTACGTCTCCGACATCTCGCGCGGCGACATCCCGGCCAAGATCACCGACACCTACAACGGTGACTTCAACACCATCAAGGGCAACCTCAACACCTGCATCGACGCCGTCAACGCGCTGGTGGCCGACGCCGCCATGCTGTCCAAGGCCGCGGTCGAAGGCAAGCTGGCCACGCGCGCCGACGCCAGCAAGCACCAGGGCGATTTCCGCAAG
>JANNSA010000504.1:0-4577 GCA_031402115.1 Hyphomicrobiaceae bacterium
CCGTCAGCGGCCGGGCCGAAGAACGGCAGCCGCCCGCCCGAGACTAGGTTGCGCACCAGCGCCGTGATGAAGACCGTCTTGCCGGAGCGGGCCAGCCCGGTGACGCCGAGGCGTACGGTTGGCGTCAGGGCGTCTTTGAGAAGGCTGCCGGCGCTGTCGACATAGGTCTGGGCGATAGGCGGCAGGGAGTTTGGAAGTGCGGGCAAGGGAGACCTCTTCGGTCTCCTTAGGTGACCTCAGGCGCGGCGACAATCAAGGCCGCAGCCTGAGATATTGCGGTTTAATCGGGGTCTATCCGACCGTTAGGCCGTGGAAGACCACGAAAATCCCGGCGCCCATGACGACAAGGCCCATTACGACGATGGCGCCAGACCGGAACAGTTCGGCCCACAGATCGCTGTTGTTTTTGCTCATGACACCCAACCTCGAAGATTGGAACGCGCGAAACGTTTCGCGCTTCATGACCAAACATACGCCCGAAGTGCTGAACCGGTTGTGAAGAGGGCTTGCAGCTTTCGTTCATGTTGGGGAGGGCGGGGCGGCCGGTGGCCTTCGGGCGTAGCATTGACGTGGGCTAGCAGACCGGCGCCGACCACCGATTGCAGACCAGCGATTGTTGGGAGGATCGGCCGTCAGGAGACTGCGAAGCGGCCCGCATTCGCATGCGCTATCCGCAATTGACATAGTGACCGGCGTGCGTTGAATGACATCCAGACGGACTTGGCCAGACAAAGATCGGATCGTGATGGCAAGTGGTTACCTGTTGCTTGCCATCGTGCTCGCTGTGACATTGAACGCCCAAAATCGCTGGCTGCACGCGACCGCCACAGCCGTCGTCGCGCTGTGCTTGGTGATGATCATCGTTTCGATCGTGCTGGCCAACCTCGATGGGACGTTTTCTGCAATTCCGCCGACCGCTCCAATCAATGACCGGCTAGTGCCGGCAACCCTCAATGTTCAAGCAGCGCTGGCTGGCATTGCCGTCGTCGCCTTAGTCTGGTCGGCTTGGACCCAAGCCCGTCGCCCGGTCGAGACCCCATTGGCGCTTCGCAACACTGAGACCGCCTACGGTCGCATGTCGCGGTATCTTCACTGGACAATCGCGGTGCTGATGTTTTGCCTTATCCCGATTGGCCTGTTCATGGTGATCCTGCCGGCGGCACAACCGGAACGGGCAGGATTTGTAGCCGCGCATCAAGCGCTCGGGCTGACTGTTCTCGGACTGGTCATCGTTCGGATTTTTTGGTTTCTCCTCAGTCCACCGCCCCGGCCCCTATCTGATATGGCGCCGTGGCAGGCGCGCGCATCACGAGCGGTCCACGCCGCTTTATATCTCGCGCTGCTGCTGTTTCCGGTCAGCGGCTACCTATTGAGCGCGTCGGAGGACGCAGCCATAGATTTTTATGGCTGGGCGTTGCCGTCGATTGGCCGGCCAAGCGAAGCGGTGACGTCGTTGGCCGCGTTCGTTCACAACTGGTGTCTCCCCGTCCTTTTCTACGCAGCAATTGCGCTGCATGTTGGCGCTGTCGTGAAGCGACATTTCAGCGAGGGCCGTAGGGATTCTGTTGGCCGCATGCTGCGGTGAATAAGTAGGATGGGTCGAATTCGAATTCACTTGTAGGTGGGTCAAGGGCGCGAACTCCAAGGGAGATCGGGGGACACGTTACTTATCTCTGCGCGGATTATCGCGAGGCATCTCCGGGGACACGATCCCGAACTCTGCGAGTTCGGGTCATGTCCCCAACGCAACGAGTGGTCCGGCCGGTCACGCCGGAATTTCGATCTATCTCACATTCGATCTATCCCGGCCGGCTTGACCCACCCTACGGCTTCGGCGTCTCAGGTGCCGGCACTGCTGGCGCAGGCTCCGATGACGACGCGGTTGGCGCGGTGGCCGACACGGCCGGCTTCCAGTCCTTGTTGAACATGGCGATCGTGCCGCGCCGGAAGGCCAGGTGCTGGAACGAAATAAACGGCAGCGTCAGAGCGAAGGTCAGCGGCTCGGTCTTCGATCCCACCAGCTTTGATAAAAACCCATCACCCTGCCGCTCGGCCGTGTGCAGCTTCAGCGTGAGCCGATAGTCGCCCTTGTCGTCGACCAGAAACGGCAGCGGATCGTCCATCGGATAGAAGCGCACGGTTTCGGAAAACGTCTGATTGCCGCCGATCGAGATCGGCGCGAACGAGCGGTTGATGGAGTCGTCCTTCGAATTCCATTCACCGACGAAAGCTGAGTGGAAGCGCGCGGTTTTGCGCTCGGTGCCGGCGCGCAGGTTCTCGGCCAGCAATTCCATGTTGAGCACGGTGCCGGATTTGGCGCCGTCGTTGGTGATGGTGATCGGGATGTTGAAGACATCGTTGTCGCCGTCGCGGGCGTAGTGGATCATCGGCGGCACGAACACCGTCAGCTCCGGTGCTCTCAGTGAGCTTTCGTAGTAGCTGACGCCCGAGAACAGCAGCGCGATCGCCGACAGCACGGTCGCTAAGAGGCCGCCGTGCATGCCGTGCTCGATGGCGTGGCCGGTGGCTGCGTCACCCAATGTGCCGCCGATCTTCGAAGTCATGAAATCCCCCAGAGGTACACAGAGAACGGAAAGAGTGCTGGTCCAAGGGAGAGCCGGTTTGCGGCAAAGGTGGGGCGGAGGTCTCAGGCGCTAGCTAATCGGCGGATGGAGTCCACTGCACCTGATCGATGTGGGTGGCACCCGTCGCCAGCATGACGAGGCGATCGAAGCCGAGCGCACACCCAGACGCCGGCGGCATGTGGGCAAGTGCTGCAAGGAAATCCTCGTCCAATGGATAACGCGTGCCGTAGAGGCGCTGCCGCTCGGCCATTTGCCGCTCGAGATTGGCGCGCTGCACGGACGCGTCGGTGAGTTCGCCGAAGCCGTTGGCCAGTTCGACACCACAACAATAGAGTTCGAAGCGTTCGGCGACGCGGCGGTCGTGCGCCGTGGGGCGGGCGAGGGCGGCTTCGCTGGTGGGATATTCAGTGAGTAGCGTTGCGCGGCCGAGGCCGAGCTTCGGTTCGATGAAGGCGGCCAGCACGCGCGAGTACAAATCGGCCGCGCTATCATCGTCGCGCACTGTCAGGCCAGCGGCGATAGCTTGTGTTGCGAGCGCTGCGCGATCGAGCGATCCGTCGCTCATGAGCGCGGTGTCGAGATTGATCCCGGCGTGACGCCGGAAGGCCTCGGTCACCGTCAAGCGCTCCGCGCCGTTCGCCGGCACGGCGGTCCGGTCCTGCCATGAGACCAGCTGTTGGTTCATCGTCCGGCCGGCAAGGGCGAGCAGCTCGCGGGCGTCGTCCATCACCACATCATACGGCGCACCGGCCCGATACCACTCGAGCATGGTGAACTCGGGCGCATGCAGGAACCCGCGCTCGCGGTTGCGAAAGCAGGGTGCGAAGGCGAAGATTTTTGTCTCCCCGGCGACGAGCAGCTTCTTCATCGCAAACTCCGGCGAGGTGTGAAGGTAGCGCGGAGACGATACAAGGTCGGGGCCGGTGATCGCGGTCGCGAACGCATGAAGATGCGTTTCGTTGCCCGGCGAGACCTGCAGGCAGGCCGGCTCAACCTCGATGAAGCCCTGATCCACGAACCAGCTGCGGATTGCGGTTTTGATCTTCGCGCGGCCCAAAAGAAATGCCCGCCGGTCGGCGTGGCGGTCGGGCATCCACCAGGGAGACGGCGGGGACATCGGCGGTTTCCGGTCGAATGAGGGTGAGTGAGCGCTGACGGAGGACTTGCCACACTTGGCGGCCACCACGGAAGCAGGTATTAGACCGGCCAGATTCCCGCACATGACCAATGTAAAGGCCAACCCTGGCCGCGCGGCGTTCAGCTATTAACGGAGACGTCCGGTGGTGAAGGTTATCGCGAGTTCGGTCCGCAAGGGGAACGTGCTCGATCTTGACGGCCGCTTGGCGGTTGTCATGTCGGCCGAGAACATCCATCCCGGCAAGGGCACACCCGTCACCCACCTCGAACTGCGCCGCATCTCGGATGGCGTGAAGCTGGTCGAGCGCTATCGCACCACCGATCAGGTCGAGCGCGCATATCTCGACGAGAAGGACTATAACTACCTGTACGAAGACGACATGGGCTACAATTTCATGCAGCCCGAAAGCTTCGACCAGATTACCGTACCGAAGGATGTGCTTGGCGGTCAGGCGCAGTGGCTGGTCGAGGGCATGACTTGCTCGGTGTCGCTGTTTGAAGGCAACCCGATCGCCATCGATCTGCCGCAACGCGTAACGTTCGAGATCGTCGAGGCCGATCCGGTTGTGAAGGGCCAGACGGCGTCGTCGTCGTATAAGCCGGCCAAGCTCTCCAACGGCGCCCGCATCATGGTGCCGGCTCACATCGGCTCCGGCACCCGCGTCGTCGTCATGACCGAGACCGGCGAATACGTCGAACGGGCGAAGGACTGACCCCCGCGCGTTCAACGTCAGGTCAGATAGAGCGACTTACTCCGTGCAGCCGCGCGTTTCGAACTTTTCGCAGGCGGAGTTACTGCCGTTGATGCAGCGATTGTACCAGCGGTTGCACTGGCGCGCCCAGCTACGCTGCGAC
>JANNSA010000505.1:0-19964 GCA_031402115.1 Hyphomicrobiaceae bacterium
GGTCCATCTAGCTGGTCAGCCGCAGATCAGGTGCCATATCTTGAGGTAGAGTGCGTCGCGCCAAACATCAAGTCCAGTCACGGCCATTCAAAATATCGCTGGCAGCAGTATCAAGCATGCCAGCTGGTAGCTCCATCAACCGCGGCACCGCGGTCCACAACAGAGCAGCGCGGATCGTCCGGCGCGGATAGATGCGGGCAAGCACGAGACGATAGGCGGCGAGCTGCAGCAGATAGCTGCGCGGCACGTCTTCCGGGCTTTCGGGCACCAGGCGATTGGCCTTGTAGTCGAGGATCAGCACGGCCGCGTCAGTGACTACAAGACGGTCGATCTGGCCCGACACCCGCACCGGCACGCCGGTCTGCAGCGGCAACAGCGCTGCGACCGGTACTTCCGCGCGCGAGCCTGACGCAAACAGCAGGCCGAAGCTCGGGTCATCAAGGATCGCCAGCACCTCGCCCAGGATATCCCGGTGTTGAACGAGGGTCATGTCAGGCGCCTCGGCGGTCAGATAGCGCAGGGCTGCGGTTTGGCGTTGTGCCGCCGGTAGACCCGGCAAATGCTGCAACAGCGCATGGGTCAGCGTACCGCGCAGGAAGCGGCGGCGGTCCAGGTCGCCGATGGGCGATCGTGTGACCGGCCCAACTGGCAGCATGACGCCCGTGCCCTCATCACTCTCCAAGGGCACCAGCCGCGACGGCGCCAGCGGCACCACGCGGTCCGTCTCCCTGGCGGCCGGTCGCAACGCCCAATCGGGGTAGGGCACAGTTGCGGCAACGACCGCCAAGCCATGCCGCGGTGGCTCGGGTGACGCCGTTTGCGGGCTGGTCAGCTGGCGTACCGGGAGGCCGGAAGGCGCTTCGGCATCCGCGAGCAATCCACCAAGCCCAGCCTCGATCAGTTCATACCAACAGCCCTTCGCTTTCAGGCCTTTGGCATTGGCGTACCCCGCCACGTAGAGCCGGTCACGCGGCCGTGTCATGGCCACGTAGAGCAGGCGACGATGCTCGTCGTCAGCGGCGGCTCCAGCAGCTTCCGAAGCAGCCTCAATTGCCGCGACCTTGCCCGCTCCCTTGACCATCCAGACCATGGCTTGTGCTGCATCAGGGCGGTGGCTGGTTGGTGGCAATCCCAGGATCGTCGCGCGCACGCTGGCGGGGCGACTGCAGGTATCGGGCAGGAACACGATTGGCGCTTCCAGACCTTTGGCCGCGTGCACGGTCATGACGCGCACTTCGTTGCGGCCCTGATCCATATCACGCTTGATCTCTGCCTTGGTCCGCGCCAACCACGCCAGGAAACCCTGCAGTGAGGGTGGTTCAACCGCATCGTGTTGCAGCGCCATATTGAGGAACTCGTCAAGCGTGTCGGCGGCCTCAGGTCCAAGCCGGCCGAGCAGTTTGCGGCGGCCACCATCGCGGTCGAGCACGGCGGCGTAGAACTCATAAGGCGGCAGGAAGTCTGCCTCCGAACGCCAGCGCTTCAGTTGTGTAGCGGCTGCGCCGAACGTGGCGCGGTCAGTGTCGGCGGCCTTCAGCAACCCGCTCCACAAGGAACCCTTGCGATCATAAGCGAGCGTGAACAAGGCGTCCTCGCTCAAGTCGAACAGGGGGCATTTGAGTACGGCGGCCAGCGCCAGATCGTCCTCAGGTAGCAACAGCACCTGGCCGAGCGCCATCAGGTCCTCGACCCCGATCTCCTCGGTCACGCGCACGCGATCGGCACCGGCGACAGCGACGCCGCGCTGCTCCAGCGCCCGGATGATCTCGGGGCCAAGCGGCCGGCGTTTGCGCAGCAGCACCAGCACATCGCCAGCCCGGATCGGGCGATCCTCGGATTGCAGCCGTTCGCCACTCGACAGCATGGCTGCGATCCGGTCGGCAACGCGCGCCGCGACCTGGCGCATCGGTGACATCGCGGTTGGTTCTGCCGCTTCCAAACCCGGCAAGAACGGTTCGACTTCCTCGATCTCAACCGGCATGGCCAAGGGCCAGATTTCCACGAGTCCGGCCTGACCAAGGCGATCCGCCGCATGCCGGATCGAGGCGGTGTCCGCGGTCAGACCGCGCTGGGCCTCGGCCGACGCAAAGACGGCATCGACGCCACCCAGCACCGCCGCCGTGCTGCGGAACGACAACGTCAGCGGCACGCGGTGGAACGGATGCTGGATCGCCTGGGCGAGACCAGCGAAGTATTCGCCAAACTCGGCGAACAGGCGCGGTTCGGCGCCCTGGAAACCGTAGATCGACTGCTTCTCGTCGCCGACCGCGAACAGGGTGCGCACGGTCTCGGTAGCGCCGGCGCCCGTGAAGAACTCGGCAGCCAGTCCCTTGACCACTTGCCATTGCGCCGGCGCCGTGTCCTGCGCTTCGTCGACGAGGATATGATCGAGGCCGCCATCAAGTTTGAACAGCACCCATTGCGCATCGGGCGAAGTCGACAACAACCGCGCGGTCGCCGCAATCAGATCATCGAAGGTCAGCGCCGCACGCTGCGCCTTGCCCGCTTCAAAGCGCTGCAGCACAGCGTCGGCGATGCGGATCAGCGCGCTGCTAGCCGTCGCAACGGCCAGCGCCTGGCGTTCCTGCAATAGCGCCATGACTTCCGCTTGTGTGCGCTTCAGCCGCGCGTCGAGATCAGGCCGTTGTTCGGCGAGTTTCTTGGTGAAAAGCTTCTTGCGCGGCTCACCCGCCTGCGTCAGCAGAAAGCCCGTGATCGCCGCGATCCGGGCCTCAAGGGCGGCATCGGGCTGCACCGCTTCGGAAAGCGTATCGAGCAGCTTCAGATCAGTTGCGAGGCCGTCAGATAGCAGGGCGCAGATCGTGCGCGCGAGCGGCCGGTCGATGCAGTCGCTCAGCGCGTCCGCCAAAGTTGTGTCATCGGCGCCCGGCCTGACGCCCAAGCTCTGATGCAAACCACGCATGATCGCAGCATGCGGATCGCCGTCGCCAGCATCATCTTGGGTGACCAGCGCCCGCAACCAGTCGCGTTCGTCGAGCACAGATTTGAGAGTGTTGTCGAAGCTGTCGTTGATGGCGCGGGTCGAGATTAGATTGAGCGCCGGCCCGAGTGCTCCAGCTTCAGGGCCCGTTGCTTGCGTGAGCACGGCGTCGATAGCGGCGCGCCGCAGTTGCACCTCAGTCGCCTCGTCGAGGACAGTAAAGCCGGAAGCCACGCCGGCTTCCAGGGGGAACCGCCTGAGGAGGCGCTCACAGAATGCGTGGATCGTCTGCACCTTCAGTCCGCCCGGTGTTTCGATGGCGCGCGCAAACAGGCTGCGTGCGTCGGCAATCCGCCCGTCCTCAGCGGCCGTGCCGGTGACCACGGCCAAGTCAGCGTGCAGCGTCGGCAGGTCGGCAGTTGCCCAATTGGCGAGGCGCGCAAACAGCCGGTTCGACATCTCGGCGGCAGCGGCCTTGGTGTACGTCAGGCACAGGATACGGCCGGGTGGCGTGCCGGCCAACAGCAAACGCAGCACGCGCGTCACCAACACGTAAGTCTTGCCGGTGCCGGCATTGGCTGCGACCCAGGCCGACGCCACCGGATCGGCGGCGCGTGCCTGCGCAAGCTGGGTTTCCAGGCGCTGCTGACTACTCATCGCCATCATCCCCCATCTGCCCGGCGTTCTCCCAGGCCTTGACGCGGGCAAGATGGGCGTAGTCGTCGAAATGATAGGTGAAGCCGGGCCGGCGCAGCGCGGCATAGGGCATGCTCACGTCGTCGAAGGCCGCGACCAGCTGCTTGACGCCCTCGACACCCCTCGCAGCCAGCGTCGCGATATCAACGACAAGCGCCATCTCGTCGCCCGGTGGATCGCCGCCCTTGGCCGAAATGTAGCGTATGGCGGCAACGGCGCGCGCACCGCTGCCAACAAATCCGCCAGCTATCAGGATTGCGGCCTCAAGCGGTAGCTGCGGTGACTTCAGGCTTTCCACCTGAGCTGGCTTCGGCGCGTTGCCGGACTTGTAATCCGTGATGATCGCCTGGCCTCCAGTCAGCAGATCAAGCCGGTCGGCACGGGCCGTCAGCGCGAAGTCGCCCCCTGGCATCGCCAGATCGAGCGAGCCCGGCACTTCTGTCAATACCGTGCTCACCCCGATCCGGCGCGCCGCTTCCGTCGCTGCGAACCAATCCGCGAACCGGATCAACCGAGGGCGCCAGAACGCGGCGACGCGCGGATGCGCCTGATGCTCCTTCAGCACACGATCTATCTGCACGCGCATCGCGGCGCCGATGTCGTCCGGCAGCTGATCCGGCCAGGTCTGCGTAAAGCGGCTGAGCACAGCGTGGATCATGGTGCCGCGCAGGCGGTCATCGGGTTGATGGCCTAGTTCGGGCATTGGCTCGAGCGACAGGATGCGGCTGGCATAGATCGCGTACGGGTTGCGCATCCAGGTTTCCACGCGCGTCACGCTCATCTGGCGCGGCCGCACGGCAAGCGGCGGGCAGGGCCGCGGCGGCTCGGTTGCCACCGGAGTGCCCGCAGCGATGCGGGTCTTCGCCCAGGCCAGCCACGGCGCATCAGCCTTGAGTGGATCGTCGCCCTTGAGGCCCATCAGCAGCGCGCGGATGCGCAACAGCCAGCGCGATGCCACCTTGGGCACGCCATCAACCTTAGCGGCGCGCGTCAGGTAAACTTTGGCGGCGCCGAGCATCTGCGTGAAATCATGCGCGGCGTCGCCGATGCGGGCCTCGGGCGCCGGCAGGCCGAGCGCTGCCAGCATCGGCCGGTTCAGCCAAGGATCAGGATCGGCGATCTCGGGCCAGACGCCATCAACCAGGCCGCCGAGAATGACGATGTCAGGCCGTTGCAAACGGGCCTCGAACGGTCCCCAGATTGACAGCCGCGGATGCACTGCCGCACGCGTGCGAACGCTCTCGCCAGCGATCAGCGCGCGGTAGAAGTCGCGGTAGTCGGTGGCTTGCAGTGGCAGCGCCGGAATCGCCGGGTCACTCAAGCCTACGAACAGCGTGTCGAGCGCCGCTCCCGCCTCGCCACTGTAGAGTGCGTCGTCCTTGCCCGCCTCATCGCAGGCGATGGCGCTCGCCGCAGCCAGGTGCGCCTGCGCCAGAGCCGCCAGCGACGACGGCTCGGTTAGGTCCTGCAACTCCGTCAGCGGCTGCATCGCCACCGTCAGTCGCGTCAACAGGTCTCGGGCACTGGCGCGGTCGCGCTCGGCCATCTTGCGCGCCGCCCGATGCGCGCGCTCGAGATCATCATCATCGGCATCGGGCAGTTCGGGAAAAGCGCGATGCAACGCAGCGGCGATGCCAGCCAGCCCGTCACCCAGATAGGTGCGGCGGAACGCAGCAAGCTCAAGCATACGAGCGGCTCGCCGCGCCGGGCCAACCTCCAGGCCGAGGCGGGTCAGCGGATGCTTGAGCAGCGCCATCACGGCGGCTGGCGCAAAGTGTGACGCGAACGCCTCCAGAACCAGGTCGAGGAAAGCGCCGGGCACTGTCTTGGCAAACGGCCGGCCGGCCGAATCGTCGATGGCGATGCCCCAGCCGCGCAGCCGTGTTTCGACGCGTCGCGCCAAGATCCGGTCAGGTGTTACCAGCGCCGCCGTGACGCCGGGTTGCTCGGCGGCGTGGCGCAGGATCAGCGCGATCGCCTCGGCTTCCTCCTCGGCGCTGGCGGCTTCCAGCAGGGTAACGCCATCGAGGGCCGCGCAGATATCGGGCTCGCTAAGGCGTGCCGTCAGCGTCCCCCACTCGGCTGTGGTCGACGCCGGCCGCATCGCCTCGCCGATGAAGCGATTGCGGCAGCTGAGCGCATGCGGAGGTTCGGTACCAGGCAGCATGGTGACAGCATCACGATCAATACCGAGAGCCATCAGCAGGCGACTCAGCCGGAATTGCGGATGCGCTGGATCGCCGGCCGCTGCCAGCCAGGAGGCTTCATCCAGGTCAAGATCAACGCCCGGCAGGACAAGCGCGCCGCCAGGCCGTTCCGCCACGACCCGCATCAGCGCCAGGGTGGCCGGAATGCTGCCGGTGACACCAGCAACAATCACGGGGCTGGACAACAAACTGGGCGTGGACTCGCCCAAGCGAGCCGTTTCCAGGGCGAGCAAACGGTTGCGGTGTCCAGCAGGCGAAATCAGCCCAGTCGCCGTCAGATAGGCGGGCCACGTCGCCGTCACGATCTGCAGGAAGTCTAGCGTCAGTTGCCAGTGGGCGGCCAAGCTCTCCGGAACCAATCCAGCTAAGCCATCAGACGCAACGCCTTCGGTTTCGAGCATGTCCATCAACGTGGCGAGGCCCGTAGCCAAGCCAGCGGCCTCAGCCGGCGTTCGCAATTGTCCAGGGGCAGCCAGCAGGTCGGCAGCGCTCAGTTCAGTTCGCGCGGCGAACCATTGCAGAACGAACCGCGTCAGTACCAGGCGACGATGCAGATTGGGCATCGGGCTGGGAACCGCGCCACTGAACGCATCACCTGACAGTGCGCCAACGCCTGCGATCAAACTGGCTGTTGCATCACCGTCGGCGATCGGCAGAATGCTGGGTAAGAGCAGGGCGATGCCGTCGGCTCCAGGTGACACCGCGCGTAGGTAGGCGTCCTGCAGCGCACGCACCGCTCGCTGCGTCGGCAGCAGGATGCGCATCGCCGGCAATGCTGCGGGATCGGGTGCTGCGCCGGTCGCGGAGAACTCGCCAGCCAAAGTTGCACGCGCCAGCCCATCGAGAAACGCCGTGCCCGCCGGGATCGAAAAGATGCGACGTGTACCAGCGTCTGCAATCTGCAGGCTCCGCTGCTCTCCGGCCATGCTTTAGCGCTCCGGTTTGCCGACTCGCGTGGCTTATACCAGCCACCGGCGCCGGTCGCATGCGATGTTCGCCCAGGCGATGGATCACAGCCCTACATAGTCTGTCAGTGCTCTGGACACTGGGATTGTTCCCCGATCATGTTTCCGATGGGCAAGCAGCATGGATCGTGATTGGTTTGCGACGAAAGTCCTTGGGGGACACGCTTGACATGACGAGTCTTGAGACCGTCGCCACGCCGGACAGGCCTGCCGGTCCTGCTCGCGAACCCGCACCATGGGCTGCGACCTTGCGACGCCTTCTCGACAACCGGCTGGCGGCGTGGAGCGCGGCCTATCTGGCGTTGGTCGTCGCCGTCTGCTTGGTTGGTCCGTGGTTGACGGGCCATGACTACCGGACGATCTACCAGAGCTATGTGCGGGTGCCACCGAGCTTCGAGACTTACCCGCGCGCCAGCGCGCTGGCGGCAGACGTGCGCGAAGCACTGAAGCGAGCTGGCGTCGAGGTCGTGTCGGTGATGGTGGAGCGCGGGCGAGCCAAAGTCGTGGTCGGCAACACCAAGCCGGTGGATGAGCGCGTGATACGCTATCTCGATCGCGCTGATGCCTTTTCCGATGCGCGCGTCGAGCAGAAGTCGGCGGACGGCTTATCACTGACACTGAGCGCCGCCGTCGATCAGAAACGATTCCTGTTCGGCACCGATCCCAGCGGCCGCGATCTGCTGACACGCACCTTGGTAGCTGGCCAGATATCGCTCGCCATTGGTTTGCTGGCCGGCTTCGTCGCCGTCGTCATCGGTGTCACCTATGGCGCCGTGTCAGGTTTCGTTGGTGGGCGCACCGACGAGTTCATGATGCGCATCGTTGATATTCTCTACGCGCTGCCGTTCACCTTCTTTGTCATCATGCTGGTGGTGTTCTTTGGCCGCAACTTCGTGCTGATGTTCGTCGCTGTTGGCGCCGTGTTGTGGCTCGACATGGCGCGCATCGTGCGCGGCGAGACGCTTGCCTTGAAGCGGCGCGAGTTTGTGCAGGCGGCCGAGGCACTTGGCGTCAGCGACAGCGGCATTCTGTGGCGCCATATCGTGCCGAACATGGCCGGGCCGATCATCGTCTACGTCACCCTGCTGGTTCCGCAGGTCATCATCCTGGAAAGCTTCCTGTCGTTCCTGGGGCTGGGTGTGCAGGAGCCGATGTCGAGCTGGGGCGTGCAGATCGCGCAAGGCTCGCGCGACATCGAGGGCGCGCCGTGGCTGCTGCTGTTTCCATCGTTGTTCCTGACCTCAACACTGTTCGCCCTCAACTTCATTGGCGACGGCCTGCGCGATGCCCTTGACCCAAGGGAACATTGAAGCATGACACGCCCGGTGCTTGAGATCAGCGAATTGGCCGTGCGTTTCGCGACGGCAGCGGGTCCAGTGCAGGCCATTCGTAGCGCCAGCCTGACAGTTGGCGCCGGCGAGACCGTGGCCGTCGTCGGTGAGTCAGGCTCAGGCAAGAGCCAGCTGGCGCTCGCGATACTGGGATTGACACCCCAGAACGGCACCGTCTCCGGTGCGATCACCTTCCAGGATCAGTCGCTGATAGGCATCGCTGAAGCGGACCTCAACCGCATTCGCGGCAACCGTATTGGCATGATTTTCCAGGAGCCGATGACCTCGCTCGATCCGCTCCACGCGGTTGGCAGCCAGATCATCGAGCCGATCCGCCGGCATCAGCGGCTTGGTCACACCGAAGCCAGGGCAGCGGCGCTCAAGCTCATGAGCTTGGTCAGGATCCCGGAGCCAGCTTCCCGGTTCGACGCCTATCCGCATCAATTGTCGGGCGGCCAGCGGCAGCGCGTCATGATCGCCATGGCAATCGCCAACAAGCCAAGCCTATTGATCGCTGACGAGCCAACGACGGCACTTGACGTGACGATCCAGGCGGAAATTCTCAAGCTGCTCGCTGACCTCAGGCACGAAATCGGCATGAGCCTGCTGTTCATCACCCATGATTTGGGTATCGTCCGGCGCATCGCTGACCGCGTTGTTGTCTTGCGCCAGGGCGAGGTCGTCGAGACTGGTACCGTGGCGGATATCTTCCGCACGCCAAAGGCGGATTACACGCGGGCTCTGCTGGCAGCGGAACCAACGGGCCGCAAGCAGCCGGTAGCGGCAACCGCGCCGGTGGCTTTGGCGGGTCGCGAGGTGTCAGTCAGCTATCGGCTTGGCGGTGACTGGTTCGGCGGCGGCCGACGCTCCATTAAAGCGGTGGACCACGTTAGCCTCACCGTCCGGCGTGGCGAGACGGTTGGCGTGGTCGGCGAAAGCGGCTCTGGCAAGTCAACTTTGGCACGGGCTTTGTTGCGACTGGTGCCAGCCCAAGGCGCCATCATTCTCGGCAGCGACGACATCTCTTTGAAGGATCGGGCGGCGATGCGGCCGCTGCGGCGCCACATGCAAGTGGTGTTGCAGGACCCGTTCGGCTCGTTGTCACCGCGACTGACTGCGGGCGAGATCGTTACCGAAGGGTTGAAAGTGCACGAACCGCGGCTCAGCCAAGCTGACCGTGACGACCGCGCCATCGCCGCATTCAGTGAAGTCGGCCTCGATCCGGCTACCCGCTCCCGGTTTCCGCATGCCTTTTCGGGCGGTCAGCGCCAACGGCTCGCCATCGCCCGCGCCATGATCCTGCGGCCCAAGGTGGTAATCCTGGACGAACCAACCTCGGCGCTCGACCGCCAGGTGCAGCGTCAAATCGTCGATTTGCTGCGTGATCTGCAACGGGTGCACGATCTCGCTTATGTTTTCATCAGTCATGACCTCGCTGTCGTGCGCGCCATGGCCGACCGCATCTTAGTCATGCGGGATGGCCGGCTGGTCGAGGAAGGCAGCGCCGATGACATTCTGCTTAGGCCGCGCGAGGCTTACACCAGGACATTGATCGCCGCCGCCCATCTGCAGGAAAGTGCTGGATCGTGAGCCACAAGAACAGATCTCAACCCGAATCCCGCGACAGCGAACGCGTGCGCATCAAAGATGTGCGCGTACTGTCCGACAATTGGTACACGCTGCGCACCACGACTTACGACTTCAAGCGCCGCGATGGCTCTTGGCAGGAACAACGGCGCGAGACTTATGACCGAGGCCATGGCTGCACCGTGCTGCTGTACGAACCCCAGCGCCGAACCGTGGTACTGGTCCGACAGTTCCGCTACCCGGCTTATGAGGTCGGAGACGACGGCTTCCTGATCGAAACGGCGGCTGGCCTGCTTGATGAAGCGCAGCCCGAAGCCCGCATCGCCGCCGAGGCCGAAGAGGAAACCGGCTATCGCGTGCACAATCTGCGCAAGGTCATGGAAGCTTTCATGAGCCCAGGCGCCGTTACCGAGCGCCTCCACCTTTTCGTCGCCGAGTACCGGACTGATGACCGTCTGTCGAAAGGCGGCGGTCTGGAAGTGGAAGGCGAGGACATCGAGGTGCTGGAGCTGCCATTTGCTGCGGCACTGGCCATGATCGATACCGGCGCCATCAGGGATGGCAAAACCATCATGATGTTGCAGTACGCTGCGCTGCACATCTTCAACTGAGCCTTTAAGATAGGGCGCGATCGACGGCGGTTACGATCGGAAGACGTGCCGCAGCACGCCCTGGCAGCCACTGGCGGGCAGCGGAATGCGGTGTGCGGCAAGTTGCAGTTCCTCACTATGTCGTGATCGCCAAGCCCCACTCACGGATCCGAACGGCTTGACGGCGCGTACCCAACTCAGCTAGTGGAACGAACGTTCACTCGCGAGCGAGCGTTCATTCGCGCGCTGAGATAAGGTCCACTGCCTCGCCTCGAGCGGGGTCGTTGGCCTTGAGCCTAGACTTTCTGCCCGGCCAGATATCTGGGCAACCAGGACCGCAGTGACGATGGCAACGGCAGTTCGCTCAACAACTATGCATGCCACCGCCGAACCTGTGGCCGACAAGTCCATGCGCCAGCGCATCCTTGAAGCGGCAATCACTTGTTTTTCGCGGGCCGGTTTTCATGCCAGTTCGATGCAGGAGATTTGTGCGGAAGCGCAGATGAGTCCGGGCGCGCTGTACCGGCACTTTCCCTCCAAGGACGCGATCATTGAGGCGATTGCTGCATTGGAGCGCGACCGCAACCGGCAGATCCTGTCGAAGCTTGAAGGCGCCACCAGCAACGTTCTTGAGACGATCTTTGATGTCGGTTTCGCTTATCTGCGCGAAGTATCGGCGACGCCGGCGTGCGCTCTCTGCGTCGAGGTATTTGTCGAGGCTCAGCGCAACGACAAGATCCGCGAAATCTATGAGCGCAACAATGCCGAGGGTCGCGCGACGATCCGCGCTGCGCTCGGGCGTGCCCTTGATGCTGGCGAAATCGCTCAGGGGCTTGATCTCGACGGTGTCACTGCCATGTTGATGGCACTAGGCGACGGCCTGATCCTGCGCGGGCCGTTTGAACCAGACATGCCGCTCGAACGTATTGAACCCATTCTGCGCCAGCTTGTCCGGCGCATGCTTGCTCCAGCCAGTCTCACTGACCAAACGCTCCCGCAACACATTGACACCGAGCCGTCGCCATGAGTGACCAGCCACCAACCGTCCAACAAGCACTACCCACCGAGCCACCGGGAGCGATCGAGCCGCCGGCTGCCGCCATTGCAAAGGCTCGCAAGCCGCGCCACTGGCGGCGCTGGGCCGCGGTGATCGCGTTCCTTGGCGTGATTGGCAGCGCCATGCTGTGGCCCGGCACGTTCCGCATTCCAGAAGAATGGGTCAGCTTCGCCAAACAGAGCGCGGCAGCCTTGATCCCCAAGAAGGACGAGGCCAAGAAAGAAGCGGCGACGGCTAGCCTGGCACCAGCTGTGACGGTGATCACCGCTGCCACATCATCGGTTACTGAACAGGTGATCGTGTCCGGCTCGCTGGTGCCGCGCACCGAAGTGCTGGTGGCACCGGAAATTGAGGGTCTCGCCGTGCTGGAAATCCTCTTCGACGAGGGCGACAGCGTCAAAAAGGGCGATGTCCTGGTGCGCCTCAACCGCGCGACGCTTGAATTGCAGATGGCGCAGAACAAGGCACAAGTCGCGCGCGCCAACGCTGCAATCGCTCAGTCGCAAACGGGCATTACACAGGCCGAAGCAACCAAGGTTGAGCGCGATCGCTCGCTGCAGCGCACCAAGTCATTGCGTGAGCAAGGTTTTGCGACGGCCGCGCAGCTTGATCAGAGCGTTTCAGCGGCCAAAGTATCGGACGCGTTGCTCAAGTCGTCGAAGAAGTCGGTAGATGTCTCTGTCGCTGATAAGGAGGCTCTTATAGCACTGCGCGAGGATCTTGAATGGCGCATGGCGCGCGCTGAAATCCGCTCGCCAGTGACCGGCAAGATTGTCCGTAAGAATGCCCGTGTCGGCCAGATTGGTTCTGGCCAGGGTGAGGCGATGTTCAGGATCATCGCCAATGGTGACATTGAGATGGAAGCCGACGTGGCCGATGTCTCCATGCCGCGTTTGCAAGAAGGCCTAAAGGTTCAGGTCGTGCTGGCAGGTGGCCGCGAGACGATTAATGGCGAGATCCGGCTGATTCGTCCGGAGATCGATCAAACCACGCGAATGGGCAAAGTTCGCGTACGTTTGCCCAGAGATGGCCGGCTGATTATTGGCAGTTCGGCGCGCGGGCTCATCGAAACCGGCACGGTTACGGGCATCACGGTGCCGTTGTCGGCGGTGAGTTTCGGTAAGACCAGCGGCTATGTCCAGGTCGTGTCCGACGGCACCGTTAAAACGCGCGAAATTGTCCTTGGACTGGTTGGAAGTGACAAGGTCGAAGTCGTTTCGGGCCTCAGCGCTGGCGAGACGATCGTCGCCAAGGCCGGCACCTTTCTGAAAAACGGCGACAAGGTGCGGCCAATGCCCCTGAGCCAGGATACAACCCGCGCCGTCAGTCAGGCTGCAGCACCATGATCAACGCTAACTTTTCAGCCTGGTCGATCCGTCAACCGATCCCCGCCATGGTGCTGTTTGCGGTGCTGATGGCGCTCGGCGCCGTGACGTTCTCGGGCATGTCGGTGACCAAGTTCCCGAACATCGATGTACCGGTGATCGCCGCCACCATCACGCAATCGGGTGCGGCCCCGGCCGAGTTGCGCCAGCAGGTGACCAAACGCGTTGAGGACGCCGTAGCCAGCTTGGCTGGCGTCAAGCACGTGCAATCAACCATCACTGACGGCGCCTCGACGACGGCCATCGAGTTCCGGCTTGAAACCGATACCGACCGGGCGCTCAACGACGTCAAAGACGCCATCGCCAAAGTGCGCGCCGACCTGCCACGCTCGATTGACGAGCCAATTATCAGCCGTGTCGACGTCGAAGGCTCGGCGATTATCATCTACACGTTGCAAGCCCCCAACATGACGCTGGAGGAACTGAGCTGGTTCGCCGACGATACCGTCAAACGACAGTTGCAGAGCCTGAAGGGCGTCGGCCGCGTCGAGCGCTATGGTGGCGTCGACCGTGAAATCCAAATCAAGCTCGATCCTGACCGGCTGATGGCGCTTGGCATCACGGCTGGCGACGTCAATCAGCAGATCCGCGCGACCAACGCTGATCTAGCTGGCGGGCGCGGCGATATCGGCGGACAGGAACAGTCGATCCGGACGCTTGCCAGTGCCCGTTCGCTGCCCGAACTGGCGAACACCAAGATCAGCATACCGGGCGGCCGGGAAGTCCGTTTGTCGGAACTCGGTCAGGTAATCGATGGCGCCGAGGAAGAGCGCTTTTTCGCCCGCCGCGATGGTGAGCCGGCAGTCGCTTTGGCGGTGTTCCGCGCCAAAGGCGCCAGCGAAGTCGACGTCGCGCGCGTTGTCGAAAAGAAGGTCGACGAGCTGACCAAGGCCTACCCGGACGTCAAGCTATCGATAACCGACGATCAGGTCTCATATACCTTTGGCAATTACGAAGCAGCGATGGGCACACTGCTGGAAGGCGCTCTGCTCGCTGTTGTTATCGTGCTGGTTTTCTTGCGCGACTGGCGCGCCACCCTGATCACGGCCGTGGCCCTGCCCTTGTCGATCATCCCGACCTACTGGATCATGGAACTGATGGGGTTCTCGCTGAACCTCGTTAGCCTGCTGGCGCTGACGCTGGCGACAGGCATCCTAATCGATGATGCGATCGTCGAGATCGAGAACATCGTCCGGCACATGCGCATGGGCAAATCCGCCTACCGCGCCGCCATTGAGGGCGCCGACGAAATCGGCCTGGCCGTAATCGCCATCTCGTTGACGATCGTCGCGGTGTTTGCGCCGGTCAGCTTCATGGGCGGCATCGCCGGCCAGTATTTCAAGCAGTTTGGTCTCACTGTCGCAGCGGCCGTGCTGGTGTCGCTGCTGGTCGCACGGCTCATCACGCCGGTGCTCGCCGCCTATTTCTTGAGTTCCGGTTCCGCCAAGATCGACCACGAGAAAGAAGGTTGGGTAACCCGCGCCTATGCGTCGTTCCTGCGCTTCACACTGCGGCACAAGATACTCAGTGTTCTGACTGGGATCGGGCTGTTCTACGGCTCGCTACAATTGCTGCCGATGTTGCCAACGGGCTTCATCCCGGAGGAGGACTCTGGCCGGCTGCAGTTGACAGTTGAGCTACCGCCCGGGTCGCGGCTAGCCGACACACGCGCCGTCACGGATGACATGGCGGGCCGGATCAGGAGGATACCGGAAGTCATATCGGTGTTCGTGCTTGGCGGCGCGGGCGCCCAGGGTGCGGGCGAAGTGCGCCAAGCCTTGATGATCGTCCGGCTTACCAACAAGGCTACCCGCGAAATTAAGCAGAAGCAGATCGCCAGCATCATCAATGGCTTGGTTTCCGGAGTTCCCGATGTGCGGGTGTTCACGTCGAACGAACGTGGCGAACGGGAACTCACGATCACAGTCACTGGACCCGACCCAGAAAAGCTGCGTGACGGCGTTGTGCTACTGGAAGGCGCGATGCGCCAGGTACCGGAATTCATCAATGTTTCGGCATCATCTGGCCTGGACCGTCCGGAAATCCGGGTCAAGCCCCGCCTTGAGGAGGCGGCCAAACTCGGCATTGCGCCTGAAAACATCGCCGAGATGGTGCGGGTTGCGACAATTGGCGACTCTGGTCCTAACCTTGCAAAGTTCAACGCCGGTGATCGCCAGATTCCGATCCGGGTGCAGCTCGACACAGGCGCGCGCGCCGATCTCGCCAGTATCAAGGCGATGCGGGTGCGCACCGGCTCTGGTGGCTCGGTGCCGCTATCCGAAGTTGCTGATATCAGCTTTGGCAGCGGTCCGTCGTCAATTGAGCGCTACGACCGCGTCGATCGAATTGTCATCGGCGCAGATTTGGCGACCGGCGTGCAATTGGGCCAGGCGACAGATCTGGTTGACGCTTTACCGGCCGTCAAGCAGATGCCGGCTGGCGTCGCAATCCTGAAAACTGGCGATGCTGAGGTGATGGCGGAAGTGTTCAGCGGCTTCGCGCAAGCCATGGGACTGGGCCTCTTGATCGTGTTCGGCCTGCTGGTATTGCTGTTCGGCAATCTGTTCCACCCGATCACCATCCTGCTGTCCTTGCCGTTGGCGCTCGGCGGCGTGTTCGGTGCGCTGCTGCTGACCGGCAACGCCATCAGCATGCCCGTCGTGATTGGCATCCTGATGCTAATCGGCATCGTCACCAAGAATGCGATCCTGCTGGTTGACTTCGCGGTGGAGCGGGTCAAGCACGGCATGTCGCGGTTCGATGCCATCGTCGATGCCGGCCGCAAGCGCGCCCGGCCGATCATCAAGACCACGGTCGCCATGGTTTGCGGCATGGTGCCGACGGCGCTTGGGCACGGCGATGGCGGCGAATTCCGCGCGCCAATGGCGATCGCCGTGATCGGTGGTCTGATCGTTTCCACCTTACTGTCGCTGATCTTCGTGCCGTCGCTGTATCTGGTGATGGAAGCGATCAGCAGCTTCTTCGCCTGGATGCTGCGTGGCTTGATCAACAAGGTTGACGAGCCACCGGAGTTCGCGGGCGTGCCGGTGGCTGCGGCGGCTCCCACCGTTGCCACACCCGATGTCATGGCCAGCGATAACCTAGCCCAACTGCCGTTGCCTCTGCCTATGCCCGCTGAGAAAGCGGCCGCGTAAGGCGGTAGCGGCACTTCAACCGTGCCCCGCTCGCCAGTCGGTCCGTGGAGCGGCGGAATACGGCCTTGACGGTCGATTCCGCCCTACACCGTTTCCCAAGCGCTGGTGTCTCCCGACCTCGTCAGCGCGTCGAGCACGCGCATGTTGAGGATCGCATCGGCCACGCCGTAGGTTGCCGGCTCAACGCCCCGGATTACACGGCCGAAGGCCTCCGCCTGCAGCTGGTACTGGTCAGCATCGGGGATCGAGCGGGTTTCCACGGCGCCACCGCCACGCTGCACGTGCATCAGCGTCATGCCGGTTGCTGGCGCGTTGAACGGGATATCGATCTCGATGCGGCCTTCGCTGCCAGCGATCTGCACGCGCTGAAAGCCCTCCATCTGAATGCCGATCGTCAAGCTGAGCTGCCGGCCACCACCGAAGTCCACCAGTGCGCTGGTCGTGCGATCGACCCGCATGGTGGGATCGCGATCAATCAACGACACCACGCGCACTGGTTCTGCGTCAAAGATGTAGCGCGCGCCAACGATCGGATAACAGCCGATGTCGAGGATGCCGCCGCCGCCGATATCGGCCTGATTGCGGACATTGGCCGGATCGAGCAGCTTGTAGGAGAACCAGACTTGCATAGCCATCGGCTGACCGATGGCGCCCTGTCTCACCAGATCGCGTGCCGCTATCCATTGCGGATGATGCCGGACCATGAAGGCTTCGGCGACATGGATGCCCTCGGGCAAGGCCTCAAGCGCCCGCGCCTCCGCCGCCGTGATCGCGATCGGCTTCTCGCACAGCACATGCTTGCCGGCCCTGGCCGCCTGCAGCGTCAGCGGCACGTGCAAGTGGTTCGGCAATGGGTTGTAGATCGCCTCAACCGAGGGGTCGGCCAGCAATTCCGCGTAGGAACCATAGGCGATTGGAATGCCAAGAGACTTCGCCGCTTCCTGGCCGCGCGTCAGATCGCGGGAGGCGATAGCGACGATTTCCAGGTGCTTACTCTTGAGCATGCCCGGAATGACCTTCGTCACGCCGATTTTAGCTGTCGACAGAATGCCCCAGCGCACGGGTTTCATGGGTTCAATCCTCTGCTTTGCCACCTGATCGTGTCGGACCCCCTTAACCTGTCGGCGCTAGACTGCCCATAGTTTTTCACCAATCTGAACCTGGATCGCGCCGATGTCGCTGACCGCAGCCACAAGCACTGATGATGTCAATCGCCGCTCGTGGGGCTCAGACCTGTGGGCGTATTCCTACCGCAACGCCGATGCGCTTTATCCTGCGGAAACAGCGCTGTTGGCTGAATTCGGCGATCGTCTGGCGACTGCCAGACTACTTGACCTCGGCATCGGCACGGGCCGCACGACGCTTAACCTGGCTCCCCGGGTCGCGCACTATGTTGGCCTGGATTATTCCCCCGCAATGGTCGAACGGGCCCGGGCGCGCTGCCCTGGACTTGACCTGCACGTCGGCGACGCGCGCGCGCTCACCGCGTTCGATGACGCCTCGTTCGATGTCGTACTGTTCTCGTTCAATGGCCTCGACTACGTTGATCACTCTGGCCGTCAACAGGTCTTGGCCGAGGTGCACCGCGTGCTGAAGGCCGGGGGCGTGTTCCTGTTTTCCAGCCACAACCGAGATGTGGCGGTGCCGGCGGCGCACGCCTTCTGCAATCTGAAATTGTCCCGGCACCCGGCGCGGCTGGCCAAGGGTCTGCTGGGATATGGCCACGGCATCCTCAACAGCGCGCGGCTGAAATCCCGCGAAGTGGAAGCGCCAGACCACGCGCTGCGCAACGACGCCGCCAACCATTTTGGGTTGCTGACATACTACATCCGGCCGGTAGACCAAATCCGGCAACTGCACGCGCATGGCTTCACCGCCATCACGGCGCACGGCCTAGCCGGACAGCTGCTGTCGAAGCCAGCGGCGGACTACATGGTGCACTATCGCGCCGAGGCGTGATCCTGATTGCAACGTCAAAGCCAGCGCCGTTGCTCTTGCGAGTGCCCCACGTGGCATGGCAGACAGGCGATCGTTTGCCCGTCAGCAGTGATCGGATCCCATGGCCAGCGGATTATTCGCACTTCTCGATGACATCGCCGCGATCGCCAAGGTGGCAGCGGCGACGCTGGATGACACCGCCACCCAGGCCGTCAAGGCTAGTGGCATGGCCGCTGGCATCGTCATTGACGACACCGCCGTGACGCCGCGCTACGTGGTCGGCTTCGCAGCTGACCGCGAACTGCCGATCATTGGCCGGATCGCCTGGGGCTCACTTAAGAATAAGCTGCTGATCCTGCTGCCAGGCGCGCTGCTGCTGAGTTTTGTTGCGCCGTGGGCGATAACGCCGATCCTGATGCTCGGCGCCCTGTATCTGTGCTGGGAAGGTTTTGAGAAGCTGGCCGAACTGTTTCTTGGCCACAAGGAAGATGGGCTTGGCGATCACGGCGCCGGCGATGCGGCGACCGCCGCTGTCGATGCCAAAGCGCTGGAAGAGGAGCGTGTCGCTGGCGCGATCCGCACGGACTTGATCCTGTCAGCGGAGATCATGGCCATCGCGCTGGCGTCGGTCGAACACAGTCCTGTCGTGGTCCGGGCGCTGTCGTTGACTACCGTCGCCTTCCTGGTGACGGCCATGGTCTATGGCATGGTGGCGCTGATTGTGAAGGCTGATGATGCCGGTATCGCGTTGGTCAGGCGCGGCGGCCCACTGGAACCTCTCGGCAAGCTGCTGGTGACGGGGATGCCGCCCTTGCTGAAGGTGCTTTCGGTAATTGGTACGCTGGCCATGCTCTGGGTCGGCGGCGGCATTCTGCTGCATGGCGCTGGCGAGTTGGGCTGGCATCTGCCTGACAACTGGGTGAAGGGTATTGCTGGCACCGTGTCACTGGCGATGCCGGCTGGCCAAGGCATTCTGCACTGGCTGACCGCCGCGACCTTGTCGGGCCTGCTTGGCGCGGCACTCGGCGCGATCGTTGAGTTTGCCTTGAAGGCGGTGCGGCCGCTCTGGCGACCAGCCTAAGGGCACTTTGAACATTCATCGCTGCGAATACATCGGCAAACGGGGTTGCGGATGTGTCGGGTGTGAAAGGCCGTCTTCAGGCCGTATCGCACCAGAGGCTGGCGCTGGCGCTCGCTGTGGTGCGATACGGCGAAGACGACTTTCGCACCCTACAACGCCGTAAACGGGGTTGCGGATGTGTCGGGTGTGAAAGGCCGTCTTCAGGCCGTATCGCACCAGAGGCTGGCGCTGGCGCTCGCTGTGGTGCGATACGGCGAAGACGCCTTTCGCACCCTACAACGCCGCACAGCCGCACTCGACGTAAGTCACTGGTGGTGCTGACCGGCCTGAGGGGCCGGATCGAAGGGCCGTGCTATTGCAGCTTATCGACGGCGGTCGCAAAACCGTTAAGTGACACGGGTATGCCGATGCCAGCCTCCTTGGTCTGGTAGATGATAAACCAGGCGGTTTTGCCGGCCTTGAACTTGCCCATCAGTTCGGGTGGCAGGGTCACCTGGGCGACGCACCCGACGACCTGACAGCGCACAAACGGCGCGTGGCCGACCTTTTGTTCGTCGATCTGCAGGCCAAGGCCCGGCGGCAGCAGCACGCCAAGCGGCGCGAACACGCGCAGCACCTTGTTGCCATCAGTGCCCTGCTGGAACTGCACGGAAAGCTGCACGTTGGGATTGTTGTCCGAGGTCACATCCTGGACCAAGGCGCAGATATCGCCCTTGGCGCCTTCCGGTGTCTTGCACACCATTTGCCAGTCGCCGAGCTGTTCCTTGATCTCGGCTGGAGACTCAGCAGCCGATGCGGCCCCGGCTGAGGCCACTGGCCATAGTCCACAGGCCAACACCACGCTGACGAAGCGTGCGCCCTCGAGCAGGGTCTTGAGACATGGATTGGCGCGCAACTCGACCCCCGCGAACGTCTGGATTTGCAACTTAGAGCACTCGGAGACCAATAGGGCCGAAGTAGGACGCCTGTCTGCAGCCCGGCAAGGCAAATCAGCGAAGTTATGCCGCAGCAATGGGCCCTTGTGACGCCCT
>JANNSA010000506.1:0-2151 GCA_031402115.1 Hyphomicrobiaceae bacterium
TACTCGGCGATTGATTCCTTCCTTATGAAATCAATTTGCAGTCACTTCCTTCTGCTCCTCCTGTTCGCCCATGGGGCGATTGCACCCAGACCTGGCGTCCGTCCGGGCGTGCCACGACGAATACCGGCTGGCCGGCAACACTATGCGCCCGGTCTCTTTCCAGGAACGCTGATCGATGACCAGCACTTCGTGCCGGCCAACGGCGGGGACATAGGAACGATCGCCGGCCAGTGCCCAGTAATCCATGTGTGGCATCTTGTACACCGGCAACGGCTGCTCACCACGTCCGTAACCTTGCAGCACGCGCCGCACGCCCTGCTCCGGCTGCCACAGGTCGAGCAGCGCCAATCCGTCTTCGCCGAACAACCCGGCGATGTAATAACGTCCGTCCGGAGTCACCGTGCCGTCGTATGGCAGCTTGCCGATGTTCAGGAATTTCTGCACCACCGGTTTCCTGGGATCATGCAGGTCGGAGATCCAGATTTCGCCGGCGTCATACAACGAAAACACGAAGCGATTGCCGGGCGCATCGACCAGCCCGACGACCTTGGAATGCTGGCCGTTGCCGTAGACCGCCGGAATATCGGCGAGCGTTTCGAGCGTCGCGGCATCGAACACCTTCACGCCGCCCGGTGTGTAATTCGAGACCGCAATCAGCTTCCCGTCCTGAGAGATCGCCCCGCCAATGGCGTTGCCGGACTGCAGCACACGTTTGTCGATGCGCCGGCACAGCAGGTCCACCTTGGTGAGGCCACCGTCGCGCCCGAACACATAGGCGTAGCGTGCATCGCGCGAGTACACCAGCGAGGCGTGTGACAAATCGCCAAGGCCGGCAATTGTCGCCAGAGAGCGTGGCTGGCTGGTGTTCACCAGCTGCACGCGCCCGGCGGCGCGTTCAATGACAAGCCCCAGATCGCCGCTGCCGCGCGGCGTGGCGCACCCCGCCATCGACAGCAGCAGACTACCGGCCAGAGCGGCCAGAACGAGGCGTTGGTGACGTTCAGCGGTCATCGGGCCTTGCCCTCCAGAAGCTGTTGCACCAGCCAGGCGGCCTCAGTCTCGCTCATGAACGGCTGCCACGGCGCCATCGGCGTGCCCGGACGACCATGCAGAATGACCATGCGTAACATCTCCGGCGACTTGCCGGCCAGCGCTTCGCGCGTGAGCGCCGGCCCAAGCCCGCCTTGCAGCGTGAGGCCGTGACAGGAACCGCAATCCTGCGCGAGCAGATGCCGCAGCGCCTGCTGACGCGCAACCGGGACATCGGCCAGGACAACCACCGGCCATAGACCCACGATCAGCCATGCGCATAGCCCGAACCTGATCTGCATGCCACCTATCATCCTGGAAAAAGCAGTCTAACCGCCAAGACGCCAAGAACACCATGTAATGTAAAGCGCTTAAGTCAGAAGCACCCCAGCCTGCGGGAGAGGTGTGCTGCCTGCATAGCATTTTGCTGTTCTTGGCGTCCTTGGCGTCTTGGCGGTTCAAATGCCGTTTTAGAATCATAGCAGTGTGATTCCGGGGAAAAGAACGGGGCGGTATCAACCGCCCCGTCAATGTCACACCGGAGGTTAATGCTCAGTACACGTCGAACTGCGTGTTGTACACGTTGAACTTGCCGGTAGGTAATTCAAAACCTGTTTGACGTGCGCATCCGTGAGCCGTTCTACCGCCTTGGCTTCAAACAGGATTTTCTCCCAAGCGATAAAGTCGGAGTAGTAGAAGTGTGGAAGCACGACACCCTTGTAGATTATCTCATGCTTCTGTTCGCGGCTGAAGGGCAGTCCTGCTCGCTGCAACTCCACAACGAACGCGTCCTTGTAAATGGCTTCATCATGGCCCTTGCCAAGCTCGCGATGGATTTCCATGCAAAGCCCAACGAGCTTAAACACTTCATCCTTGTAGAGCATACCGGTCATGGAGGTTCAGGAATTCGCGTTAATTCGTGTAATTCGCGTCAAAGTCCGGGATCATCTCTTCATCAGCGCGAACTCCAGCGAATCCACCATCGCTTCGAGCGAGGCTTCGATGATGTTTTCGTTCACGCCGACAGTTCCCCACTCGCGCTTGCCATCCGTGGACTCGATGAGCACACGGGTTTTTGCTGCCGTGCCGGTTGAGCTATCGAGGATGCGGACTTTGTAATCG
>JANNSA010000507.1:0-2403 GCA_031402115.1 Hyphomicrobiaceae bacterium
ACCAGGATCAGCGGCGCGCCGCCTATGCCTGCGATGTCACCTACGCCACCAACAATGAACTCGGCTTCGACTACCTGCGCGACAACATGGAGCACAGCAAGGAAGCCATGGTGCAGCGCGGCCACTTCTTCGGCATCGTCGACGAGGTGGACTCAATCCTGATCGACGAAGCGCGCACGCCGTTGATTATCTCGGGTCCGACAGAGGATCGTTCCGACCTGTACAACTCCGTCGACGCCGTGATGTTGAAATTGCCAGCCTCCGACTATGAACTCGATCTCAAAATGCGGCAGGTGTCGCTGACTGAGGCCGGCATCGAGAACTCGGAGAACGAGCTTGAGGCCGCCGGCTTGTTGAAGGGCGCCGCACTTTACGACGTCGACAATGTCGGCATCGTCCATCACCTCAACCAAGCGTTGCGCGCGCACACCCTGTTCCAGAAGGATCGCGACTACATCGTCAAGAATGACGAGATCGTCATCATCGACGAGTTCACCGGCCGCATGATGCAGGGCCGGCGCTACTCCGATGGCTTGCACCAGGCGCTGGAAGCCAAGGAGCACGTAACGGTGCAGCCGGAGAACCGGACGCTCGCCTCCATTACGTTCCAGAATTACTTCCGCCTGTATAAGCGCTTGTCCGGCATGACGGGTACGGCGCTGACGGAAGCTCAGGAGTTCTTGGATATTTACGGGCTGGACGTGGTGGAAGTGCCGACCAATGTCACCGTGGCGCGTCAGGATGACGACGACGAAGTCTACCGCACCGAGAAAGAGAAGTACCGGGCGATCGTGCAGCTGATCCACGACAGCCGGATTCGCCAGCAGCCGGTCCTGGTCGGCACCACCTCGATTGAAAAGTCGGAACGGTTGTCAGCGCTGCTCAAAGACAAGAGCTATCTGCGTGAGCTCGACATCATCGAGCCGGTGCCGCATCAGGTGCTGAACGCGCGCTACCATGAGCAGGAAGCCTTTATCGTCGCCGAGGCGGGCGTGCCGGGCGCCATCACCATCGCCACCAACATGGCGGGCCGCGGCACCGACATTCAGCTCGGCGGCAATGTCGATGCGCGCCTGCGGGCCTGGGTGCTGGAGCAAAAGACCGCCAGCGTTGACTTGACGGAAAGCGACATCGATCGCGAGAAGCGCAAGATTCAGGCTGATGTCAGCGCTCGCAAGCGGGTTGCGCTGGATGCTGGTGGTCTGTTTGTGATTGGCACCGAGCGGCACGAGAGCCGTCGCATCGACAATCAGCTGCGTGGCCGCTCCGGCCGCCAAGGCGACCCCGGCCACTCGCGCTTCTTTCTGTCGCTTGACGACGACCTGATGAAGATCTTCGGCTCCAACCGGATGGACGCCGTGCTCTCTAAGCTCGGCATGGAAGAAAACGAGGCGATCACCCATCGCTGGATCAACAAGGCGCTCGAACGCGCCCAGCAGAAGGTCGAAGCCCGCAATTTCGAGGCGCGCAAGAACGTGCTGAAGTTCGACGATGTGCAGAATGATCAGCGCAAAGTGATCTTTGAGCAGCGCATCGAACTGATGGATGACGAGGACGTCAGTGAAACCATCAGCGACATGCGCCAGCAAGTGATTGGCGCCATGGTCACCAAACACATTCCCCCTAAGCAATATGCCGAGCAATGGGACACCAAGGGCCTCACCGAGGAAGTCGAGCGCGTCTTTGCCCTTGAACTGCCGGTGGCGGCATGGGCGGCGGAAGAGGGCATCGCCAACGAGGAAATCCTCGAGCGCATCACCAAGGCCGTCGATGCGAAGGTCGCCGCCAAGACCGCTGATATCGGCGACGACAACATGCGTCAGATTGAGAAGCTGATCCTGCTGCACACGCTCGACCATTTGTGGCGCGAACACATCGTCAACATGGAGCATTTGCGCGAAGTCATCGGCCTGCGTGGCTATGGCCAGCGTGACCCGCTCAACGAATACAAGACTGAGAGCTTCACGCTGTTCGAGAACCTGCTTGGCAATCTGCGCATGGCCGTTACTGGCCAGCTGATCAATGTCGAATTCTCGCGTGACGCGCCGCCGCAGCCGGACGAACTGCCGGAGATGACAGCGCACCACATCAACCCACTGACCGGCGAGGATGATTTTCACGACGGCGGACCAGCGCTGATCGATCCGAACGTGCGCCGCGCCAGACTGACGGACGGCGACGACAACCCGCTCGACGTGGCGCTGGCACCGCCCAAGGCCGAGCCCGTCCGCCTGCGCCGCTCCGATAGCGTCGACCCGAAAAACCCCGCCACCTGGGGCAAGGTTGCGCGCAATACACCCTGTCCCTGCGGGTCGGCCAAGAAGTTCAAACACTGTCACGGCAAGCTGACGTGATGAGACGAGTGCCGAGTGCCGAGCAGGGAGTAGGACGCGCTCCGCGCGG
>JANNSA010000508.1:0-1523 GCA_031402115.1 Hyphomicrobiaceae bacterium
CCGCTCGAAGTGGGCCACTCACTGCCGGGGCTGCGATGCTTTACCGGGCGTCGCAGCAAGCGGCGCATCCGCGCCTCCCAGGCGGGAGTCAGGCCGGCGCGACTCAAGCGACCCTGAGAGCGATCCGCCACCACTGGCAAAGTCCCGCGCATTACGGGCTGATGCATGCAGTTATCCAGCACGTCGGCCCAAGCCTTGATCGAGCCGCCGAACTCATACTTGCCGGATTGGGTGTGGCGCCCTGCTTCCGAAAGTCGGGCCAGCAGTGATGGCTCACTATCAAGCCGCGCAACACATTCGGCAGCCGTCGCGATGTCGCCAATCTCGAACGTCATTGCGGTCTCGCCATCAACGAACTGTCCTTCCCGACGCAGACCCTGGAAGCGTGAGATGACCGGAACAACGCCATGCACCATGGCTTCTCGGGGCGCGATGGTCATGCCCTCCCAGCCGGCGAAATGCAGAAACACATCGGCTTGCGGATACAACTGCTGGTAGAGCGTGTCTCGACTCACCCAACCGTGCATGACAACTTCGCCGCTGGCGATACGAGCGGCCATGCGCTGTCTGAGCGTCGCTTCAGCGGGGCCGCTGCCGGCCACATGCAGTTCAAATGCGACACCCCGTTGATCGAGCGCGTCGAGCAATAGCGGCAAGTCAGAGACGCGCTTCTGGCCATCCTCCAGCCGACCGGCGTACAGCAGTCGAAGGCGTTGGCCGCGGACGCGATGCAAGTCAGCTTGCAACGGCGCATGGACCCCACCGCCAATACTCACCACCCGTTCTGTGTCGATGCCACACGCCTCGACGGCCAGGTCTGCCAACAGCTCTCCGGAAGTGACCACCAGATCGACCGACTCCCGGTACAGAGAAAGGTCCCCCAGATAGGCAGGCTCAAAACTTCGCAGCCCCACTGCCAAGCGCGGTGCCTTTCCGCCATCACTCTTGGCTCGGATAACTGCTTCATAGGCGTCGAACACGCGCATCGACAGCACGACATCCGGACTTACCCGACGAATGGTCTCGGCCAGCGCATCAAGACGCCCTTTGCGACTACCCGCTCGGCCATCAATGCTGAGTGCCGGCAAGTCACGGCCCAGCACATCCAGATAACGATCCACATCGTTGAAGACAGCGCCCTGCGTCAAGCCCAGGCGAACATCCCAGCCATGGATAGGCAAGTGGCGGCAGAGATCGGCAATGATGCGATCCGCGCCGCCTTCTGGCACGTGTGAGCGCGAGCAGATCAGAAGTCGCCTCACCGCTTCAAGCCAACGAGTGGGCCGGCGCAGATGCGATTGACGCCACCGTATCGGAGCCGCACTCAGTGTGGGCAAATGGAGCCGCATCCAGGCGGTCGATCTCGGCCGCGATGGTGTGCAGATGCGCGGCGCTGTGGTGGCGGTAAAACAGTGGCCATTCCTCGCCACCGCCCACAGTGCTAGGCCCGCGAATCGCCCGTCGCAAGCGCCTCAATGGGTCGCTGATTGCGGCCGGAAGCCCGAGACGGTCAAGCAGATTGC
>JANNSA010000509.1:0-6910 GCA_031402115.1 Hyphomicrobiaceae bacterium
CTACGCCGATCTTCGCTCCATTGTCGCAACCGGCCGCATCGCCGGCCGGAGCCCGCTGGCAAGCCTCCGCGCCGTCCTGGTGCCCGCGCCGGCGACCGTCGCCGCCTGATCGGCAGGCGGCGGATAGGGGTGAGCAATTACAACGCCCAAGCACTGCCTCGTTTACCGCTCCAAGAGTTCTGCTCACCCGACGTTCGCGACAATAGCCCCCCACCCCCATGCTGACGAAAACTGGCATGACCCTGTCGTACCCCACTGCATCGGCGGCGTGCGTGCCGCCGCAGCAGAGGACCATCGGACATGCCAGAATACAGCCCGAAGTTCAGCCAAGTGATCTTATATGTGAAGGACGCCGCCGCCAGCGCCGCGTTTTATAGCCAGCGCCTCGGCTTGCCGCAGGTTTTTGCGATGCCGACGTTCGTGATGCTCAAGCTTGGCGAGGGTGCCGAGCTCGGTCTGTGGCAGCAGGGCGAGGTGCACCCGAAGCCGGTGACGCCGGCGGGTGGATCGGAAGTGAATTTTCGGCTGGCCAGTGACGCCGACGTCGACAGCGTCTGCAAGGATTGGAGTGCCCAAGGCGTGGAAATCGTCGAGCGCCCACAAAAACTCGACTTTGGTTACGCCTTCGCGGCGCTCGATCCCGACGGCAACCGCATCCGCATGTTTGCAGCGGCGCAGCCTATGTAGGGGCGCGTCCGCTGACACCAAGCCGCAAAATAACTGACCTGAAGACGGTGAGTTGTTTTGCGAACGGCCTTCCGGCCGATTTGCGGAAAGTGGGGCCGCCTGGTGGCCTGAGCTCGCGACGAGGCTCAGGACTATGCCCGCGACCATGGATGCAGCGTCACGCACAACGCGGGCCGAAGTTACGCCACCTCTACCGTCTGGGTTCCGACCGTCAGCGGCACGCTCAACCGGCGCACGGGTTGTCGATGCGGTCGACATTCTTGCGGAATATCCCGCGCCGCCGCCGCGACATTCCGTGCGCCCATTTTCCGGACCGGCAGCAGCCCGATGGAGCGCACTCGCGCTCCGTCTTCCCCTGCCATCCCAGGGCTCATCGCTGGGACCCAGCACACAGCAGCGTCCGACGTTGAAGTGGGGCGGACAGACAAGGGGGGCGGCGGTGCTAACCCGGATATCGGCATGTGCGGAGGGCCGGCTGCCCGCCACATGGCCTGGGATGACAAGGATGGGCCGCTTGCTATTTCAAGCGCGCGACCGCCAGGCCGACATCGTACTTTTCGCACCAGATCCAGAACTCGTCATAGCTGCTGATGTCGACGCCGGCAGGCACGATGTACTCTTGGACGCCTTTAAAGTTTTTCAGGGTCGCGAAGTTGGTGCCGCGCTGATAGCCGCCTTTGCCCCAGGCCAGGCGCGCGGCGGGGGCCTCGTCGAGGAAGAAGTCAGCCTTGAACACGACCCTTGTGCCCGCGCCGTCGCGCACGATCTCAACTTGGCCCCCCGCCTTGTGCGAGCTGGCGCTGACAATCTCGCCAATAGCGCCAAGCTTGCTGGGGGCCTTTGAGGCCGGCTGAAAGGCATAGACGAGAAGCACCAGTCCTAGAATGGTGGTCAGCGTCGCCAACGCAAAACGAAAAGACATGATGGGAACCTCCATGGGCTATCCGGCCTACTGCCTGAAGGCCAAATAGGCTTGGCGAAGTCGAACAGCCAATGCTTGTTGGCTTTGGTTCGGATGGCTGGCGGCTATGGCCGAGCCGCGTCGGTCGCTGCCGCACCACGTCGAAGCGGCGCGGCCCGTCATCGGTGACCTATGTCGCCCTACGAGCCCCCACGCAGCCGCGTGAGACGGTAAGATTCTCGAGCTTGCGGCAGTCCTCAAGCAGCAGATTGCCGATCTCGTCTTGAGGTGGGGGCAGCTCAAGGAAGCAGTCGGCGATCGGATCCTGGCACTCACGATTGCCGGCCGGACGCAGCACGCCGTGAGTTAACCGTGTGGCGGCGATCGAAAGGCCAGGGGAGTCAGGCGCTCAAGCGCGCGCAGCCAAGCGCCAAGCACTGCCTTCCAGCGAGCGCATCCTAGCCTGACACCCAGCTGACATCTATGCACTCAGGCAAGCACACTGGTGCGGACGGCGGGACTCGAACCCGCACGGGGTTTCCCCCTCGAGATTTTAAGTCTCGTGTGTCTACCGGTTCCACCACGTCCGCTTGTTGCTGAGCTGGTGGATGGGCTACAGCGCGGCGAGGGTTATGCGCGCGGCGGCGCGCGGCGGCAATAGGTTAGGGATTGGCGTGACGGAACGGGAACAGAAGCTGCCATGTGGCATGGTTGTCGGCGGCGGACCGGCCGGGCTGATGGCGGCCGAGGTGATGGCGGCGGGTGGCATGTCCGTGACGGTGTTGGACCGGATGCCGAGCCTGGGCCGCAAGTTCCTGCTGGCCGGACGCGGCGGGCTCAACCTGACGCACAGCGAGCCGCTGGAGCGGTTCCTGCCGCGGTATGCCGGCGCCGGCAGCGGGGCGCCGGCACACCTCGTTGCAGCGGTGGCAGCCTTGCCGCCTGAGGCCGTGCGCGCCTGGGCCGAGGCGCTGGGGCAGCCGACCTTTGTCGGCTCCAGCGGGCGGGTGTTTCCGCGCTCTTTCAAGACTTCGCCGCTGCTCCGGGCCTGGCTGGCGCGGTTGCGCGAAGCTGGCGTGCGCTTCGAGCGGCGCGCCGAATGGCTAGGCTGGGACGCTGCCGGCGCGCCGAAGTTCGGGCGTCAGGAGACCGCAGCCACCGATGCCGCGTTCGAACGACCCGACGCGCTGGTCCTGGCACTCGGCGGCGCATCCTGGCCCCGACTCGGATCGGATGGCGGCTGGGTGCCGTTGTTCCAAGCAGCGGGAATTGCCGTAACGCCGTTGCAAGCTGCGAATTGTGGGGTGCTGATTGTCTGGACGCCGCATATCAGTGAGCGGTTCGCGGGTACGCCCTTGAAACGCATTGCTTTGACTTGTGGCAACGTGCGCGTCACCGGCGAGGCCATGGTGACGCTCAGCGGCCTGGAAGGCGGCGCGATCTACGCCCTTGGTCCGGCGATCCGCCAATCGCTCAGCCACGGCGCGGCGCTGCTGCACCTCGATCTGCGGCCCGATTTGAGCCTCACCGAACTGACGGAGCGGCTAGCGCGTCCGCGCGGCAGCGCGTCGCTTGCAAATCATCTGCGCAAGGTCGCGAGCCTAGCGCCGGTCGCCGTGGCACTGCTGCGCGAGGCTGGCCCACCGCCCGCCGATGCGGAAGCATTGGCGGCCCGCATCAAGACCGTGCCGCTGACGGTCAACGGCTTGGCGCCGATCGCGCGTGCCATCTCGACGGCCGGCGGCGTCGCCTGGGATGCCATCGACGACAATTTCATGCTGCGGGCGCGGCCGGGCACGTTCGTTGCTGGCGAAATGCTTGATTGGGATGCCCCAACCGGCGGCTACCTGCTGCAAGCCGCCTTCGCTACCGGCGCCGCCGCTGGCTTTGGCGCATTGAATTGGGCGAGGGGACACGACGATCATCGCGCCCGGGCAGAGTGATAAATATGGATCCTTGTCAGGCGCGATGAACATCATGTCCCCTTAGGTAAAACATCTCCGTCAGCGGCATGACGACGGGGGAACCGTCGGGATGGCTGCGCATGATGTCGGCCATGTGCGCCCACCAGCGTTGCATGACGGGGTGAGCAGGCAAGTTGTCCATCGCGTGCCCGGACGGGCGTTCGAGGTAGGCGAACAGCGTGTGCGTATCGCCGTCGAGCCAGATACTGTAATTGGCGATACCAGCCGCCTGCAGCAGCGTCGCGAGCTCGGGCCACAGGTCAGCATGGCGGCGGCGGTACTCGTCTGCCTGACCAGCATTAAGGAACATCTTGAATCCGACACGCTGCATGATGCGGTGATCCGGTAGCGTTAACGGACACGGCGTCCACACGATCTTGTGTTGCCGCGCCGACGAAGTGTGTAGGGCAAAAGCCAGCGAGTTTCACTAAGTGTCGATTAGGCTCATAGCTCAAGCATCAGGAATGATCATGCAGTCTAGCACTGTCGATATTGCTATCATCGGCGCCGGATCAGGTGGGCTCTCCGTCGCGGCAGGAGCGGCGCAGATGGGCGCCAAGACCGTGCTGATCGAGCGTGCCGAGATGGGCGGCGACTGCCTGAACACCGGCTGCGTGCCGTCCAAGGCGCTGATTGCGGCGGCGGAGGCGGCGCACACGATCCGTGAAAGCGGACGGTTTGGCGTCAATGGTCACGAGCCGGCGATCGACTTCGCCAAGGTGCACGCGCACGTGCACGGCGTCATTGCTGGCATCGCGCCACACGATTCGGTCGAGCGCTTTCAGGGCTTTGGCGTCGATGTCATCCAGGCGCGTGCGCGGTTTATCAGCCCGACGGAGATTGAGGCCGGCGATCGTCGCATCAAGGCGCGCCGCTTCGTGCTGGCAACTGGATCGCGGGCGTTTGTGCCGCCGATCGCCGGGATCGGCGAGGTGATGGCCTATACGAATGAAACCATCTTCACCCTGACCGAGGCGCCCCGGCATCTGATCATCATTGGCGGCGGGCCGATCGGCCTGGAAATGGCGCAGGCGCATCGCCGGCTCGGCTCGGCGGTCACGGTGATCGAGGCGGCGACCATCCTGCCGCGCGATGATGCGGATGCGGTCGCGGTGGTGCGCGCGCGGCTGTTGGCCGAGGGCGTGACGCTGCATGAGAAAGCCAAGGTGGAGCGGGTCGCCAAATCCGGCAATGGCGTGGCGGTGACGCTGGCTGGTGACGGCGGCAGCCAGTCCGTGCAAGGCACGCATCTGCTGGTAGCGGCAGGGCGGCGGCCGAATACGGAAGACCTGGGGCTGGAGAGCGCCGGCATCGTGGCGACGGCCAAGGGCATCACCGTCGACGCGCGGTTGCGCTCCACCAACAAACGCGTGTTCGCAATCGGCGACGTGGCCGGCGGGCCGCAGTTCACCCATGTGGCCGGCTATCATGCTGGTATCGTCATCCGCAACGCGCTGTTCAACGTGCCGGCCAAGGTCGACCTGAGCGCCGTGCCGTGGGTCACCTACACCGATCCGGAGTTGGCGCAGGTCGGGCTCAACGAGATGGCGGCGCGGGCGGCCGGTGGCACGGCGGCGGTGTTTCCGTTCGCGCAGAACGACCGTGCCCAGGCCGAACGCGACACTGACGGCTTCATCAAGGCAATGGTCGCCAAGTCCGGCCAGGTGGTCGGCGCCACGATTGTCGGACGGCATGCTGGCGAACTGTTGTTGCCATGGGTGCTGGCAGTGCAAAAGAAGCTGAAGATCAGCGATATGACCGGCATCATCGCGCCTTATCCAACGCGTTCGGAAGTCAGCAAACGGGTGGCCGGCGCTTACTACACGCCGCGCCTGTTCTCCGACAGCACGCGCCGGATCGTGCGCTGGATGCAGTGGTTGCCATGACGTATACACATGCGGCGATGGAGTGGGAGACATGACGGTGACAAGTGACCAGCCCGTAACGCCTAAACCCGCGTTCAGTTGGCAACGGTTGTGGCCAGTGGCGCTGCTGCTGATTGGGTTGGCGCTGTTCTTCGCGCTCGGGCTCGGCCGCTATTTCAGTTTCGAGCAACTCAAACTGCACCGCGCCGATCTGCTTGGTTTCGTTGCCAGCTATCCGGTCTGGGCTTTTCTGCTGTTCGCCGCTGCTTATGCTATCGTCGTTGCGTTCTCGCTGCCGGTGGCGGCATTGGTTTCGGTCACCGGTGGTTTCCTGTTCGGCAGCCTGCTTGGCGCCAGCGGCAATGTCATCGGCGCCACCGTGGGCGCTATTGCGGTTTTCATTGCAACGAAAACAGCGCTGGCCGATACCTTGCGCGCACGGGCCGGGCCATTTGTGCAAAGCATGGAGGCCGGCTTCAAAGACAATGCGCTGAGTTACATGCTGGTGCTGCGGCTGGTTCCTATCTTCCCGTTCTTTCTGGTCAATATCGTGCCGGCGCTGCTCGGCGTCAGCTTGCGCACCTTCGCGCTCGGCACCTTCTTCGGTATCATCCCGGGTGCATTCGTGTTCGCCTCGATCGGCGCTGGCCTGGGCAGTGTGTTTGATCGCGGCGAAGCGTTTTCGCTCAAAGGCGCACTGACACCCGAGATCATCATCGCTTTGGTAGGCTTGGCGCTTCTGTCGCTGGTCCCTGTGGTCTACAAGATGTGGCGGGGGCGCCGGCCAGCGGCTTGAGCGCTGGTCAGAGCCCTCATCAATTGGGGGCCCCGGCATGGCGAGCGACGAAGGCAAGCGGTTCGCGATTGATCCGGTGCGATTGACCGGCACCATCGACAAGCTTGAGCAGCGGATCACCGCGCGTTTTCCCGGCGCCGGGCTCGGCGCAGCGTGCGCGCAACTGAAAGCCATCGCCCGCCGCGCCGAAGCCCGCGCGGCACTGATCGCGGCGCCCAACACGTTGCTGCGCGCGCTGATCGTGTTGCTGGCGGCGGGCGGCGTGGTGCTGTTCGGGGCGCTGGTGATGGTGCTTGTGTCAGCGTTGCGGCTGCGCAGCGACGAAAGCCTGTCGGGCGCTGTCCAGGGCGTTGATGCGGCGTTCAACCTGGCACTGCTGCTCGGCGCGGCGCTGCTGTTTGCCGCTAGTCTGGAAGCCCGCATGAAGCGCGGCCGGGCGTTGACCGATGTGCACGAACTGCGCGCCTTGGTGCACGTCATCGACATGCATCAGCTGACCAAGGATCCGAGCGCCACAGTGATGCCCGGGTCAGCGACAGCGGCCTCGCCAGTGCGCACCATGACGGCGTTTGAGTTAATTGTACTGTGTCACTAATTCCGGCGTTGATTGGTCGTGTTCGTGGGTCTGGCACAGCAGGGGCAGCGCGACAAGGTTGCCACGAGGCCGACGTTGAGGCGTAGGCGCATCGTCGCGATG
>JANNSA010000510.1:0-4287 GCA_031402115.1 Hyphomicrobiaceae bacterium
ATCGCGGTTGGCGCGGCGTTTGTCTCGCGCGGGCAGTTCTATCCAACGCTGGCTGGCAACGATATCGGCTGCGGCATGAGTTTCTGGGCAACTGATCTGCCGGCCCGCAAGCTCAAGCTCGATCGCCTGGCCAGGAGCCTGACGGGGCTGGAAATGCTGTGGGACGGCGATCTGGCACCCTGGCGGGCCGGCTATGGCCTGCCGGAAACGCGTTCGGACGCCGGCCTCGGCACCATTGGCGGCGGCAATCACTTCGCCGAATTGCAGGCCGTCGACGCCGTGCGTGACGAGGTAAGCTTCGCCGCGCTCGGCCTCGATCGTGATGCCACGGCACTGCTGATTCATTCCGGCAGCCGCAGCCTGGGTGAAACGATCTTCCGCGACGTGCTGGTCGAGCATGGCGCCAATCCGCTGACGGAGGGCAGCGCAGCGGCGGCGCACTATCTCGCCCGGCATGACCACGCGATGCGCTTTGCCCGCGCCAATCGGGCCCTGCTGGCGCATCGCCTGGCAGACGCGATTGGCGCTGAGCCGCGTCTGGTCGCCGATGTCGCCCACAACATGGTGACGCAAGAGGCGTTTCAGGGCGCACCCGCTTGGTTCCACCGCAAGGGCGCTGCTTCGACGCGGGAAGCGGCGGCTGCCGGCGCGGTCATGATCCCGGGCTCGCGCGGCACGCCAAGCTACCTGGTGCGGCCGATCGGTGATGGTGAACGCGCCGCCTGGTCGCTGGCGCATGGCGCCGGCCGGCGGTGGCAACGGGGATTTGCCAAGTCGCGGTTGTCGCACAAATACAGCGAGGCTGATCTCCGGCGGACGGATCTCGGCGGTCGCGTTATCTGCGAGGACCGGACGCTGCTCTATGACGAAGCGCCGCAGGCGTACAAGGATATCACCCAGGTGATCGCCGACATGGAGGCGGCCGGGCTGGTCGCAACCATTGCCGTCTATCGCCCAGTGCTGACCTATAAGGTGCGGAGGGACACTGATGAGTAACACCATTGTCCGCGTCTGGCTGCACATCACGGCGGGTCGCGGGCCAGCCGAATGCCAGCTGGCGGCGTTGATTGAAGCAGAAGCCAATGCCCAGGGCCTGACGTGCGCCGCCATCGACGCCGTGGAGGGGGACGCCAAGGGCGCGCTGCTGTCGGTGCTGCTGTCGATCGAAGGCGCGGGCGCGCGGGCCTTTGGCAGTGCCAGCGTCGGCAGCGTGCTGTAGATCGCACCGTCGCCGTTGCGGCCGCACCACAAGCGCAAGAACTGGTTCATCGGCGTCGAAATTGCTGGCGCCACCGGCTGCGGCGTCCGGTGCGGTGCTGGATGCCGCCGAGGTGCTGTTTGAACCGATGCGCGCCTCAGGCCCTGGCGGCCAGCACGTCAACAAGACTGAGAGCGCGGTGCGCGCCACGCATCGTCCGAGCGGCCTGGTCGTGGTGGCGCGTGAGGAGCGCTCGCAAGTCCAGAACAAGCGGCTGGCGCTGGCGCGGCTGCAGGCGCTGCTGACCGCTCATGCCACTGCAGCGCGGGCCGGGATTGATCAAGATCGCTGGTCGCAGCATGACGCGTTACAACGCGGGGCACCGGTCCGCACGTTTGTCGGTGCGGAGTTCAGGCAGCGGGGGTGAGCGGGGCGGGTGGCGGACACCAACGGTCGTCCCAACGGTGGTCGATGTCCGACACCTGCACGCTTCAAGTCTGCCATCCAGTCACATGTCCGCCACCAAACACAACATGTTGGCGAAGCGCTGTTGTGAACAGGCTGTAGAGCATTCTGGCATCAGCCAAACTGACTTCGTTGAGTGCGGCCAGATGCGCCGGTGACAGGTCCACACCGAGAGCTGCGGCATTGTCGGATACCTGGTCAGCACGACTGACACCCATCAGAGTCGAGGCAACGCCAGGCCGGTTCGCGACCCAGGCCAACGCAATTTGGGCCGGACTATGTCCCGTCTCGGCTGCCAAGCGGCGCAGCACATCGACGATCTTCCAGTTGCGGTCGGTAAAGAGGCTATCGCCAAACGGATTGGCCCCATCCAGCCGCTTGTCACTGTCTGGCCGGTGTTCGCCTGGCTCGGCCGCGTCACGCGGCAATCCGCCCGCACTTGGCTTTGCGGCCTCGACCGTGGCGCGGTCGTACTTGCCCGTTAAGAGCCCATAGGCAAGCGGGCTCCACGGCATGACGCCCATCCCGAACTCTCGGGCGAGAGGAATGTGTTCGTCCTCAATGTCCCGGTTCACGAGAGAATAGAAGTACTGCAATGCGATCGGGCCCGGCAGCCCGCGAATGGCGGCGAGCGTTGCCAGCTTCGCGACGTACCAGGCGGGCGCATTCGACGCGCCCCAATAGCGGATTTTACCGGATCGAACGAGCGTCGCCATGGTTTCCAGAAGTTCCTCGGCGGGTGTCACCGCGTCCCAAACATGCACCCAATAGAGGTCTACATAATCTGTGCGCAGGCGGCGAAGCGATGCGTCGAGCGCGGCATGGATGTGCTTGGCACCGTTGCCGCCGGCATGGACGCCCTGGCCGGCAGCAAAGCCGGCTTTCGTTGCGACAATGATCCGGTCGCGCAAGTCCCGCTCAGCGATAAAGCCACCAATAAGTTCCTCACTGCGTCCGCCCGAGTAGACGTTGGCGGTATCGACAAAATTGCCACCCGCCTCGACATAGGCATTGAATATGGCCCGCGAACCTGCCTCATTCGAACCCCAGCGCGCCGTCCCAAACGTCATCGTGCCAAGCGCAAGTGGGCTAACGACAAGGCCAGATCGTCCGAGCGTCCGATAATTGTTGAGCGTCATTGAGCATCCTTGATTGCATGGGTTATTGGTCATGTAAGAGGGTCGACTGCGTTGCACTATGATCAATGCGTGCCAGCCGTGCCTGAACCGGGCCGGCCGCGACTGGCGCCTTCGTGGTGCGCGGTGGGTGTCAACACCCTGCTAAGTCACGAGTGCCTGACGCCGGTGCGCTTGCTCATGCCAACTGAGCCGTAACTCAGACGAAATGTCCATTGTTGACACAACGTCCGAATGCTGCGAGTGATATGCAATGACCGACCCATTGTTGCCTTACATCGTCATCACCGACGCGATTGCGCGGCTGTTTGCTCCCCATGCCGAGGTGGTGCTGCACGACCTGGCGTCGGGAAAGATCCGGCACATCGCCAATTGCTTTTCCAAGCGCCGGGTTGGTGATGACTCTCTCACTGACATCGATGGCATTGATTTGGCGCAATCGCTGATTGGTCCCTATGGCAAGACCAATTGGGACGGGCGGCGGTTGAAGTCGATGTCGGTGGTGATCCGCACCGCCGCCGGCAAACCGATTGGGCTGCTGTGCATCAATCACGACATCGAGACCGCTTCGGTGATGGCCGAGCACCTCCTTGGCGTGATTGCGATGCCGCTGGCCCCATCACAGCGCACGACGCTGTTCGTGGGTGACTGGCGCGAATCGATCAATGAACGCGTCGGACAGTTTCTTGCCGATCGCAATGCCACGCTGGCTGGATTGCAACCGGATGCGATCAACGATCTGCTTGCGGCGCTCGACGCTGGTGGCGTGTTCGAGATCCGCAATGCCGTCAACTATGTGGCCGAAGTGTTGAGCATGTCGCGCGCCACCCTCTACAGCCGCCTGAAAATCACTCGTACCGCCAAAACCCAACTTGCCGGAGGGCGCCGCAATGTCCGTACCGATGCGTAATTTCGCGCTGGAAGTGTATTTCTCGAAATGGGAGTTCGCGGCTCGATATCACCTGACGGCGTCCGATGCGCAGAGCCTTTCGCTCGACGAGCTGCTGGCTTACGCCAGTCCCGAAGACCGCGAGCGATTTGCGACGCTGCACTTGGGTTATACGGAAACGTTCGGTGCGCTGCCGCTGCGCACCGCGATCGCCTCGACCTACGATGCGATCAAACCCACGCAGATCCTGTGCTTCGCCGGTGCCGAAGAAGCCATCTACATTGCCATGAAGGTGCTGCTGACGGCAGACGACCATTGCATTGTCGTGACGCCGAACTACCAGGCGGCGGAAACTGTGCCGCTGAGCATTTGCGCCGTGTCCGGCGTGGCGCTGAATGAAAATGACAATTGGTCGCTGGACCTCGATCAGGTCAAGGCTGCGATCCGCCCGAACACGAAGCTGATTTCAGTCAATTTTCCCAATAATCCAACCGGCGCGATCCACCAACTGCAAGGCGTGGCTGCTGACGATCATGCGCTCGGTGCTCGTGAACCGACATCACCACGCGCGGCGGCGCCCGGAAACGCCGATCGAGTCC
>JANNSA010000511.1:0-2608 GCA_031402115.1 Hyphomicrobiaceae bacterium
GAGAAACTTCAACGGCAATAGAAACGTCGTCGGCAGCGCGAAGACCACCAGCGCGCCATACGGCGGCAGCTTACCGATCCACTGTTCGAGCCGGGCGATGAGCTTGAAGCGCGCCAGCCAGCCGAGCAATTCCGAAAGCGGCTTCCATCCCCACTCTTCGAACAGCACGATCAGCGCTGCGACAAGTTGCAGAGCCGTCATCAGCACGGCGCGAACAACCCGCCATACAATGCGCGCGGTATCGCGCACGGCCTCACCGGCCTGCAGGCCGTAGGGGCCGGGACTGTGTTTGTGGGGGAGTTCCGGTTCGGTCATGAGGCGGCAATTTAGCCGAATTCCACGAGCAGGGAGTTAATTGCGTCGCCAGCGTCCCAGCGCCCTGGCCGGCCAACAGCCAGCTATGAAAATCAGTCGAGGCCGCTGATCTCAGAGACGAATTTCTGCTGGAAGGCGCGGCCGAAGTCTTCGAACCCATTTGCCTTGATCAAAAATCCTGCCGGCCCGCCGATGACGTTGTCGGTATACCAGGCATCGAGCGTGGTTTGGTGTGTGCCCGGGCCGATTAGCAGTCCTTCGATGGCGTATCCAGGCGCACGATAGGCGCCCGAGCCGACAATATCGTTCTCGCCTTTGACGATGATCGGCTACCGCCAGCTCTACTGGTACGCCGACGGCACTGATGGATGGCGCGACTTCGATCGCCCGTTTCAGGATGCAATGCCAGTGCCACTCACAGTACCCGTCACTCCAGCCGCCGAAGGATCGCAGCCGTGACCGCACTGGACAAATTTCTTTCGAACGTCGCGCGGCACGCCGCGGTCCTCGTGATTTGCGCAATCGCAAGTCTCAATTCCGATGCTGCCGCGGCGGGCGCGCTGCCTGAGGGGAAAAAAGCGATCACGCTCATTGCAGCGGATGGTTCGACGCTGGCCCTCGGCACGGTCACCTTTATCGCCGATGCCGACGCATCAACATTCGACGTGGCGCTTGATGCGCCGGAGTTTGCCGAAGAATTTCTCTCGATGCGGCCGTTCCGTTGCCTTGCGGGCGCCAAGGAGACGTGGTGCCACCTGCCCTACCCTTATGAAACTGAAAAGCGCATCGCGGCGAACGATCTCGCCGATCTCGAATATGCTCTGCTGTTCCTATTTAAGCCGCCGGCCGGGTACGGCATTGACGCTTGGAATGGGCTCTACTTCAAACTGGCAATGGATAACGATGGCAACCTCGACGGCACCTTGCACGAGGCCGACTTCAACGTGCTGGCTGTCCCGCCCGAGCGCGGCAATCTGCGTCCGGTTGAGCACTCGGCACTGACGCCGGTCACGGCCGGCGCGCATAGATTTTCTCGTTTAGAGATTAGGTGAAAAGCTGCGGACAACCTGATGCGGCCGACTTCAGGCTCGAGTCGCTAAATTTGGTCGGAGCGAGAGGATTTGAACCTCCGACCCCCAGTCCCCCAGATTTATTCTGTGTCATTTCCCTAGGAATTCTCCGCATGTCGTTGGACTATGCAAGATATTGTTTTTGATGCATAATTAATCAATTGTTAGTCCAGGCAGGGCTGCCGTGCTGCAGTGCAATCTGTGCATTTTGGGAACCCCACGGGAACCCCAGAACCCTGCAAATCTTCCATCAAAGCGGCGACTGCCCCCATGCAAAAGCGGATCACGAGTGCCCGTCAGGTCGAAACTCTGCGGGCGTCTGACAAGAGGAAAGAGCTGCGCGTTGGCGAGGTGAAGGGACTGATCCTCCGGATCACGCCGGCGGGCGACAAGTCCTGGAGCGTTTTGTACTCGCGCCAGCCCGACGGCAAGAAGCGCCGCATCACCATCGGCCCGTTCCCCGCGGTGACCCTGGAGGTAGCCCGCAGGGAAGCACTGGCCATTCTTGCCAACATCGCGCGCGGCGAAGACCCTGCTGCTGGGGAGAAGCAAGCCAAGCGCGCCGAGCAGATCGACGTTCTGACCTTCAATGTGCTTGCCGACAAGTGGATGGAGAAGCATGCCCGCCCGAAGCTCAATCCTCGCGCCGTCGGCGAGTACGAGCGCATGATCGCAGTCGATTTGCGCCCGGCCATTGGTGCGATGGCTGCCGACGCCATCACGAAACGCGATCTCATCCTGAAGGTCCGCGACAAGATTGCAGCGCGCGGCTCTCTTGTGCACGCCGATCATACGATCTCGATGGCATCGCGAATCTACGCCTGGGCCGTCGACGAGGAATATGTCGACATTAACCCGGCCTACAAGATTCCGAAGGCCGCGGCTGGTCCCAGCGTGCGCAATCGTGTTTTGACGGACGCGGAGGTACGGGTGTTTTGGGTCGGGCTCGAACGTGCGCCGATCGGGTTATCTATGCAGATCCTGTTGCGGCTCGTCCTGTTGACCGGACAGAGGCGGACGGAAGTCGCCGGCATGCATCGCGACGAACTCGATCTCGATGCGGCTCTTTGGACCTTGCCCGGCAACCGGATCGTCAAGGGCCAGATGGCCCATGGTCGAACAAAGAATCGCCGAGAACATATCGTTCCCTTGTCTGGAAGTGCCATAACGCTGATCCCAGGGTGATTCAAAGAACCACACCATCCCAGAGCTGACACGGGCCG
>JANNSA010000512.1:0-2108 GCA_031402115.1 Hyphomicrobiaceae bacterium
CCAGCGCGCCGGCGTGGTCGGGATGGGTGTCGTTGTTGAGTACCATGGCGGTGAGCAACTCGATCAGCACCGGATCGTCCGGCTTCGCCAGCGGCGGCGCGCCACGTTCGCCGCCGGTCACGGACAGTTCCTCGACGCGCATGCGGTTGAGCGTGAGCGTGCCGGTCTTGTCCGAGCAGATATAGGTGACCGATCCGAGTGTTTCGACCGCCGGCAATTTGCGGATCAGGGCCTGGCGCCGCACCATCTGACGTGCGCCGATCGCCAGCGCCACGGTCACCACCGCCGGCAGCGCCTCGGGGATCGCCGCCACCGCCAGGCTGATGGCGGTGAGCAGCATCAGCAGTACCGGCTCGCCGCGCAGCACCCCGGCGGCAAAGATCACCGCACACAGCGCCAGCACCACGATCGCCAGAATTTTTCCGAAGCGTGCCAGCCGCTTCTGTAACGGCGTTTTGCTCTCCTCGGCGCCGTGCAGCAGCTGCGCGATGCGCCCGAGTTCGGTATCCATGCCGGTCGCCGCAACCACGCCGCGCGCACGGCCATGCACGGCCAGCGTGCCTTTGTAGACCATGGTGAACCGGTCGCCCAGGGTGGCGTCGTCCGCAACCTGCGCGTCCGCTAGTTTGTGCACTGTCGCCGATTCGCCGGTGAGCGCCGCTTCCTGAGTCTGGAGCGCGGCCACCTCCAGCAAGCGCAGGTCGGCCGGCACCACCGCGCCGGCTTCCAGCAGCACGATGTCGCCCGGCACCAGCTCCTGTGCGGGAATGCTGTGCGAGCGCCCGTCGCGCAGCACACGCGCCACGGGCGCGGCCATCTTGCGCAAGGCCGCGATCGCCGCCTCGGCGCGGTACTCCTGGATGAAGCCGATCACGGCATTGAGCACGACAATCACCAGAATCACGACCGTATCGGTGACATCGCCGACGACCCCGGAAACCACGGCGGCGGCCAGCAACACCACGATCATGAAATCGGTGAACTGGTCGAGGAGCATGCGCGCCGGTCCGCGCCGCCGGCCTTCGATAAGCGCATTCGGGCCGTGTTGTGCCAGGCGCACCGCGGCCTCGGCCGTGGTCAGCCCCTGAACCGGATCGACCGCCAGCGCGCGCAGAACCTCAGCGGCCGGAAGCGCATGGGCAGGCAGATGGTTGTTGCTTGTTTTCATTCGCTGCGCAGATAGAGCAGCAAGCTGTTCAGTATATAAATCGAAAAAATCATCAGGCTTGCCCAACTCATGATGCGCAACAGTTGCCCGCGTGACCGGAACAGGAGCCCGATGATTACGACCCCGGTCATCATGATGGCGGAGAGCGCTGACAGGCCGTGCAGCGGCGAGACATTCGCCAGGATTGGACCCTTGAGGTACAGGGCATCATCCACCGCCACCAGCAGGCCGTTGAACAGGTTGCTGCCGAGCAGGTTGCTGACCGCCATGTCGAGCGCACCGATGCGCAATGCCGCAATCGTGACCACGGCTTCCGGTAACGAGGTGACGGCCGCCACGAACAATGTGCCGACGAAGGTCTGGTGCCAGCCCATGGCCTCGGCCAGCGCCTTCCCCACGAACGGCAGCCAGATGCCGGCCGCCACCACGACTACGGCCGCACCGGCATAGCGCCAGACGGCTTGCCGCAGGCTGATGTGCGGATAGCGCTCGGCGCGTTCCTCGGTATAGGCCGCGCGCTCGGCGCGTTCATACCGGAACACCGTGCGCATGGCCACGGCGTAGATCAGCACGATCACCACGCTGTATGCGCCCAGGTGACCGATGGCGAGTTGCGGCGCATCGCCGCCGAGCAGCAGGTTGAAGCCGATAAAACCGAGCAGCAGTACGCCGAACCCGGCCGACAGGATGTGGCCGCGGCTGGCGCGGCTGAACACCGATTCCTCGCGCAGCAGGAGATCGAGGATGGTGAGCAGAAACAGGTTGAACACGCAGCTGCCGAGGATGTCGCCGAGCGCGAGGTTCGGCGCATCGGCCAGGACCACCGCGCTGGCACCGGTGACGAGCTCGGGCAGCGACGTGACCGTGGCGAGCAACGCAAGCCCGACCCAGGTGCCGCCGAGGCCGGTCTTGTCGGCGATCACGTCGCCATAACGCGACA
>JANNSA010000513.1:0-3125 GCA_031402115.1 Hyphomicrobiaceae bacterium
TGTCGGAAGACGCCTATCGGCAAGTGCGGACGCGCCTGGCGGTCGCGGTCGGTGATCTCGGCGAGACAAAGCTGAAGAACATCAGCGAGCCCATGCGCGTTTATGCCCTGAGCGTCAAGGCCCTCATCGACGGCGCCGCGGCCAATCCCGGGTCGCAAGGCGGGGGCCCGAGCCAACCGGCGGCTGAAAACAAGTTGTCAATCGCCGTGCTACCCTTCGCCAACATGAGCGGCGATAAGGAACAGGAGTATTTCGCCGACGGCATTTCCGAAGATGTGATCACGGCGCTGTCGAAACTGCCGGAGCTGTTCGTGATCGCCCGCAATTCGAGCTTTACGTTCAAAGGCAAGAACGCGCTGATCGCCGACGTGAGCCGGATCCTGGGCGCCCGTTATGTGCTCGAGGGCAGCATCCGTAAGGCGGGCAATCGCGTGCGCATCACCGCCCAGCTCATTGATGCCACGACCGGAGGCCATCTGTGGGCCGAGCGCTACGACCGCGACCTGACCGACATCTTCGTCGTCCAGGACGACGTCACACACCAGATCGTCTCGGCGCTGGCCGTCAATCTTGCGAACGGTGACCCTCACCCAGTCGATCGGCGCCCGGTCGATCGGCGCCCGAAGACGCGGGAGTTCAGCAAGAGCCTGGAAGCCTATGACTGCTTCCTGCGCGGCCGCGAGCTGTGGTGGCGGCACGCCAAGGAGCCGAATGCGGAGGCCATCGTTATGCTGCGGCGCGCCATCGAGATCGATCCGGACTTCGTGCCGCCTTACGCTTGCCTCGCGGGATCGCTGATCTTCGAGTATGTCAACCGGTGGTCGGCGACGCCCGAACGCTCCCTGGACTTGGCCGAGGCGGCCGCGCGGCACGCCGTGGAACTCGACGACACGTATCCGCACGCGCACTGGGCAATGGCATTCACCAATATCTGGCTGCGGCGGCACGACGTGGCGGTCCGCTCGGCCGAGCGCTCGATCGCGTTGGACCCCAATTTCGCCGAGGGCCACAACGCGCTCGGCATCTTCCTGCACTATGCCGGCCGGTCGGCGGAGTCAGGACCGCATTTCGAGCGGGCGGTGGCGCTCGATCCGCTGTGCCCAGGCATGTGGCTGCACTTCCACGCGCAGGTCGACTACCAGCTTGGCCGCTACGACCAGGCCATCGCCACGCTTAAGCGGCGCATCCTGCGCACTCCGGAGACCGATACCTCGCGGGCGCTGCTGGCCGCCTGCTACGGACAGCTCGGCGAGCGGGATGCCGCCATGGCCACCTGGCAGGAGATGCTGCGCATCAACCCCGATTACTCCGTGGAGCAACGCCGCGGTGTGCTGCCCTACAAGAACCCCGAAGATTTCGAGCACGTCGTCGCCGGCCTGCGCAAGGCGGGGCTGGTGGCTTAGCGGGCAGGCCCTGAACGCCTGGGACAGTTCGTTCCTGTGCACCGGCGGTCGAACTTGCTTTCGACGTTGACTAAGCCGCCGCGTCCTTGCGTGTTGGACGGATCAGGACTTCCGCGGGTATACCGAGCTTGTCGTGCAGCCGCCGGATCATGGCGATCGACAGGCCTCGTTTACGCGACAAGACCTCGGCGATCCGCGTGCGGGAGCCTATGATTGTCTCGAGGTCCTTGCGCGTCAGCCCCTGCTGCTCCATCCGGAATTCGATGGCATCCACTGGATCGGGAGGCAGGACAGGATAGTGGCGATCTTCAAAAGCCTCGATCAAGGTGGCGAGAACATCGAGCCGGTCGCCCTCTGGCGTGCCCGCCTTGGCGCCCCAGAGCCGCTCAACTTCGGCAAGTGCGGCGTCATTGTCCACTTCAGTCCGGATCGGCTTGATGTCAGTTTTCATAGGGCACCGTTCTCACATTGATCTGGTCAAAACGAGTTGCAGACCAGTGCCTTCCCACACTTGGCAAAGAGTTGTCGTGGCTTCGTTTGCGCGGGCATGCGCCCAGTGTAATTCTTGGCGCTCGGAATGATCTGGGTTTCGCAGCAAAGCAGATTGTGGCAGTTCAGTTGAGTGTCAGTTACTAAGATGCCCCTGACCGCCCTTCTCAAGGCACCACTTCGCTCCGCTCCACCCCCCTCGGCGCCGTCAGTGACTTCCACGTCGAGTTCGCCACATGTGTCGCCGGGAACGGTGGCCGCTCCACGTACTTGCCATCGCCAGCTTGCGCGCGCAGGTCGCCGTCTTTCCATGCCACGCGCCCGCGGTTCAGCACCATGTACGGCAGTCCGCGGCACTCAAAACCCTCGAACACGTTATAGTCGATGCGGCTGACCTGGCGCGCCGCCGTGATGGTCTTGGAGGCGGCCGGGTCCCACACCACAATGTCGGCGTCCGATCCCACCGCAACTGCCCCTTTGCGCGGATAAACGTTCAGGATGCGGGCGATGTTGGCAGACGTGACCGCGACGAACTCCGAGCGCGTCAGCCGGCCGGTGTTGACGCCGGTTGACCACAGCACCGGCATGCGGTCTTCCAGGCCGCCGGTGCCGTTCGGGATGCGCGTGAAGTCGCCTATCCCCATCTGCTTCTGCGTGGTGGTGAACGAGCAATGGTCGGTCGCCACCACCTGCAACGAGCCGGCTTGCAAGCCGGCCCACAGCGAATCCTGGTGCTCCTTGGGCCGAAACGGCGGGCTCATGACGCGCCGCGCCGCGTAGTTCCAGTCGGCGTTGCGGTATTCGCTTTCGTCCAGCGTCAGATGCTGGATAAGCGGCTCACCATAGACCCGTTTGCCCGCCGCCCGCGCCCGCGCGATCGCCTCATGCGCCTGCCTGCAGGACGTGTGCACGACATAGAGCGGCGAGCCCGCCATGTCAGCCAGCACGATGGCGCGGTTGGTCGCCTCACCCTCCACCTCTGGCGGCCGCGAATAGGCGTGGCCCTCCGGCCCAGTAACGCCGCGGCCCAGCAGATCGGCTTGCATGCGCGCGACAATGTCGCCGTTCTCGGCGTGCACCAGCGGCATGGCGCCGAGGTTGGCGCAGCGGCTGAACGAGTTGTACAGCTCGTCATCGTTGACCATCAGCGCGCCCTTGTAGGCCATGAAGTGCTTGAAGGTGTTGATGCCATAGGTTTTGACGACGGTTTCCATCTCGTCGTGGATCTGCTTG
>JANNSA010000514.1:0-1736 GCA_031402115.1 Hyphomicrobiaceae bacterium
TGGAGAAGGATCAGGCGGCGCTCTATGACCTGATCTGGAAGCGCACCATCGCCAGCCAGATGGCGCCGACCGATTTGGAGCAGACGGTCGCCGAGATCGCCGTCAAGGGCCGTGACGGCAAGACCTATGGCCTGCGCGCCAACGGTTCCGTCATCGTGTTCGACGGCTTCCTCAAGGTCTACGAGGAGGGCCGCGATGAGCGCCTGAAGGCGACCAAGGGTAAAGACGATTCCGCCGAGGACGATGAGAGCAACCGCCGCCTGCCGCCGCTGGCGCAGGGCGACGCGCTGACCGACAAGGCGATCGACGCCGACCAGCACTTCACACAGCCGCCGGCGCGCTACTCGGAAGCCACCCTGGTCAAGCGCATGGAGGAACTCGGCATTGGCCGGCCATCCACTTATGCCTCGACCATGGCCGTGCTGCAGGAGCGCGACTACGTCACTATGGACAAGAAGCGGCTGGTGCCGGTCGACAAGGGCCGGCTGGTCACGGCGTTCCTGAAGAGCTTCTTCAAGCGCTACGTCGAATACGATTTCACCGCTGCCCTGGAAGAGAAGCTCGACCTGATCTCGGACAACAAGCTGCCGTGGAAGGATGTGCTGCGCGACTTCTGGAAGGATTTTACGGCGGCGATCGCCGAGACCAAGGAGCTGCGCGTCACCGAGGTGCTGGATGCGCTCAACGAAGTGCTTGGTCCGCACGTGTTTCCCCCGAAGCCGGATGGCGGCGACCCGCGGCTGTGCGCGTCGTGCGGCAAAGGCCAATTGAGCCTCAAGGTCGGCAAGTTCGGCGCCTTCATCGGCTGTTCCAATTACCCGGATTGCCGCTTTACCCGGCAGTTCTCCGAGACCGGCGACGACAAGGCGGCGGTGTCGCCGGAAGGCCGCGTCATTGGCATCGATCCCGACACCAACCTTGAGGTCACGCTGCGGTCCGGGCGCTTTGGGCTCTATCTGCAACTTGGCGAACCAGCCGAGGGCGAAAAGCCAAAGCGCTCATCCATCCCCAAGGGCATCGATGCCGCGACGATCGAGCTGGAGCGCGCGTTGGCGTTGCTGTCGCTGCCCCGTGAGGTTGGCGTGCACCCCGAAACCGGCAAGCCGATCAAGGCCGGGCTCGGCCGCTTTGGGCCGTTTGTGGAGCACGATGGCACCTACGCCAATCTCGACAGCGCCGAGGAAGTGTTCGCCATCGGCATCAACCGCGCGGTGACGCTGATCGCCGACAAAAAGGCCGGCAAGGGCTTCAAGCGGCCGCAAGCCAAGGCCCTGCGCGAGCTGGGCGAGCACCCAACCGAGGGCGGCAGGATTGAGATCCTGGAGGGCAAATACGGCGCCTATGTCAAACACGGCGCCATCAACGCGACACTGCCCAAGGGCGTGGCGCCAGAGGCACTGACCCTGGATCAGGCGGTGACGCTGATCGCCGAACGCGCCGCCAAGGGCCCATCCAGCAAAAAGCCGGTGCGCAAGACCAAGCCGGCAGCGGCGAAATCGGACGCTAAGCCAACGGGTAAGGCAAAATCAGCGCCAAAGTCTGCGGCAAAACCCGCCCCAAAGAAGCCGGCGCGCGGCAAGACTCCGGCGCTGTGATCAAGCCCAAGCGTGGTGTGTAGCTGTAGCGACCTGCACTAGGGCCTGTCGTCAGTTGAGCCACATCAAAATGCACACTAGCGTCACCGCCGCAAGGAACGTGCTCGCGAGTTTGTCGTAGCGCGTTGAGATCGCGCGGTA
>JANNSA010000515.1:0-6118 GCA_031402115.1 Hyphomicrobiaceae bacterium
TTCAAAGAAAGTTTCGGGGCAAGAGGTATTTTGAGAGATTCATATTACTTAGAACTGTTCGACTAGCTTGCGAATTGCTCCGCCAAGAGCAGGTCCGATCACAACCTTCGGATCAATTCCGAGGATTGTGGCGATCACGCCAGCACCGGCCGCGCGAAGTTCATCCGTCATCGCAATACCCCCTCGGCTGTGCGCGCGGCGCTCGAGTTGGTAACTCAACTGCTTAATGGAGTCGACAGAACGACGCTGTGTAGTCAAAAGCGGACGAGGCTTGCTCGCGCCTCGACGCAACTTCCCCGAACTTACAGGTGGCCGCTTTCTCGTCACGGCGATGGTCGCGCTCGCGGGCAGATTGCGGGCGCTCAGGACCGGTTTGGGTCAACGGCGACGCTGGCCGCCCGGGACCAGGCACTCACGGGCACGCCCGGTCTAGGCCAAGCTGCGGGCGTTCAATGTTCCCTACCGGGGAATCTTGTTCCGTTGCTGTTCGAAGCCCTACTGCGCCATGGCGATTTCGGTGATGGTTTCCAGGTTGAGGGCGGCGGCCAGCAGGGATTTAGTGTAGGGCATCGACGGCCGGTCGAAGATGTCGGCTGATGTGCCCTCTTCGACGACCAGGCCGTTCTGCATGACGATGACGTGGCTGGCGAGCGCGCGCACGACGCGCAAGTCATGGCTGATGAACAGATAAGCCAGCCCATGCTTGTTCTGCAGGTCGCGCAGCAGGTCGACGATCTGCGCCTGCACCGACATATCCAGCGCCGAGGTTGGCTCGTCGAGCATGACGAATTTGGGCTTCAGCACCATGGCGCGGGCAATGGCGATGCGCTGGCGCTGGCCGCCGGAGAACTCATGCGGATAACGGTCCTGGAACTCCGGATCCAGCCCGACTTCAACCAGGGTGGCCGAAACGCGTTTACGCCGCTCGTCGCGATCGAGATCGGGCTCGAGGATCAGCATGCCTTCCTCGATGATCTGACCCACCGACAGGCGCGGCGACAGGGAGCCAAACGGGTCCTGGAACACGATCTGCATGTTGCGGCGCAACGGCCGCATCGCCGATGAACTGAGCCCGTCAATGCGCTGCCCGGCATAGGCAATCGGGCCATTGGACGAGATCAGGCGCAGCAGAGCCAGGCCCAGCGTTGTCTTGCCGGACCCGGATTCGCCGACGACGCCCAGCGTCTCGCCGGCCCGCAACTTCAGTGACAACCCATTGACGGCCTTCACGTGGTCCGTCACCGTGCGCAGGATACCGGTCTTAATGGGAAACCACACGCGCAGGTTCTCGGTCTCCAGCACGGTCTGCGCTTTGACGTTGGGCACCGGCGCCACACCCGTCGGCTCGGCTTCCAGCAGCATCTTCGTGTAGGCATGCTGCGGCTGCTCAAACACCGATTTCGCCGGTCCACTTTCGACCACTTCGCCATGCCGCATGACATAGACCCGGTCGGCGAATTTGCGCACAATGCCGAGATCGTGAGTGATCATCAGCATCGCCATGCCAAGCTCGGATTGCAACTTTTCCAGCAGAGCCAGGATCTGCGCCTGCACCGTGACGTCGAGTGCCGTCGTCGGCTCGTCGGCGATCAGCAGGTCCGGTTCGTTGGCCAACGCCATGGCGATCATGACGCGCTGGCGCTGGCCGCCTGACAGCTGATGCGGATAGGCGCCCAGCCGCTTGGCGGCGTCGCGGATGCCAACCTTCTGCAGCAGTTCCAGCGTTCGCGCCCGGGCCGCGTCGCCCGCCAGCCCGCGATGGATACGCAGGATTTCCATCACCTGCCGCTCGACCGTGTGCAGCGGATTGAGCGAGTTCATCGGCTCCTGGAAGATCATGGAAATGCGCCGGCCGCGGACCTTGCGCAGTGCCGTTTCGTCAGCGCCGAGCAGGTTGACGCCATCAAACAGGATTTCGCCCGATGGATGCGTCGCTGGCGGATAGGCGAGCAGTTTCAAGATCGACAGCGCCGACACGGTTTTGCCGGAGCCGGATTCGCCCACCAGCGCCACGGTCTCGCCGCGCGCCACACTGAACGACACGTGCTTGACAGCTTCCACGGTGCGGTCGCCAGTCTCGAACGACACCGACAGATCCCGCACATCGAGCAAAGGCTTTTCAGCAGTCACGGGTGGGAGCACTCCAGATTACAGCGACTAGGCATCAGTCATAGCCGAGACCACGGCGGAATCCAGGGCGACGCGGGACAACTTGTCGTTGGCTGGTGGCCAGCGCGCTGGCTAAAGCCACTTCGAACAACAATCGTTGCGCCTGTACCAGCACACTGGGTTGCGAACGTGTAGGGTGCGAAAGGCCTTCTTCAGGCCGTATCGCACCGAACCGGGCCGTGGGCGCCAGCCTCTGGTGCGATACGGCGAAGGCGCCTTTCGCACCCTACGACGCCGCACAACTGGGTTGCGGCCATGTAGGGTGCGAAAGGCCTCTGGCCGTATCGCACCGAACCAGACCGTAGCGCCAGCCTCCGGTGCGATACGGCGAAGGCGCCTTTCGCACCCGACAACGTGGCGCGTGTGCTGACAGTGCCGGAAGCATAGGCACCCACACCGGCCGGGGCTCAGCGAGCGCTACCCGGCAAGGCTGATGCGCGTCTGCAGCATGTGCGTGCCACCGGGCGGAACGGTGACTGGCGCGACCGGCGCGTTGGCGCTTTCGACACAGACCATGGTGCGCCAGCCATCAGGCCCGAGATCGCCGAGACGAGCGGCCTTCTCCAGCCAAGGGTTCCACACCACTGTGGCGGCGCTGCCCTGGCTTTCCACCAGGATCGTGCGGCCGCCGGCTTCGTCAACGATGCGAATTGGCGACGGCGCGCTGGCGTAGACGCGATCGACTTCGCTGGCAAAGCGGATCGGTCCGTCCTGACGCAGCATAGCATTGCCCTGCAATTGATCGGCGTAGCACGCGCCATCGAAGCCCAGGATGCTGACCGTGCCGATATCGGCGACCGTGAAGTACGTGTGCAGCGCTTCGGACAGCTGCAACGGCACAGCAGCGAAATTGCGCGTCATGAGTTGCAGCACCAGCGTTGAGTCAATCCGCACGCTCAGCGTCAGCTCCACGCCTCGCTGGTTGGCTGCGGGCAGGCGCAGCGTCAGGCTCGCGCCTGCGTCATCGGAGGTCTGGCCGATAACGTCCCACAAGGCTGTGCGGGCGATGCCATGCGCCGGCTGGCCGGCCTCAGCGGCAGATCCAAACCACGGCCAGCACACGGGTATGCCGCCACGGGTGGCGCGGCCGACGGCAAAGCGGGGCTCAGCCGGCATCCACAGCACGGCTTTGGCGCCCTGTGGCGTCCAGTCGACGACGTGCGCGCCTTGCAGCAGCACAGTCGCCTGGCTGGCGTGGCACCGCATGCTGATGGCCTCGGCGCCATAGCGCGTCGTCACACGCGCGATAGCCGGAGCGATAGCCGGTAGTGGATCATCCGACGCCATGGCTGCCTCTCCATTTCCGGCGCATGCAACTTGCTTTACGGCGTGCCAGCGCTAACGTTGGCGCTTCAGTCCATAGGGAGGTCGTGAGACGTGAGCAATCAAACCTTGGTGCGAGCCCTCAGCAGCGCCGCGCTGTTCGCTTGCCTTTCAGGTTCCGCCATGGCGGCGGACCTCAATGCGTTGATCTGGTGTGACCACGCCGACCCGGCGCTGCTTGAGCCATTCGAGAAGGCCAATGGCGTCAAGGTCAACATCAAGGAATTCGAAGGCACGGGCGCCGGCCTGGCGATCGTCGAACAGTCAAAACCGGGCGATTGGGACGTCATGGTGATCGACACCGTCGACATCCGCCGGGGCGTCGAGAAGGGGTTGTTTGAAGAATTGCCCGATACGGCCCTGCCGCTCGCCGACATATTTCCGGAAGTGCGCATGGACGACGCCACGGTGATCGATGGCAAGCGCTACGGTGTCACCGAGCTGTTTGGCTACAACACCATCAGCTACAACAACAGCAAGGTCGATGCCAAGGACATGACCAAGATGTCCGTGATGTGGGATCCGAAATACAAAGGCCGCATCGCCATCTATGACTACTACCTGCCGATCATGGGCATGGTGCAGGTGGCGCTCGGCAAGAAGACCGCTGAGCTGTCGGCGGCTGACCTGCCGGCGATCAAGGAAAAGCTGCTGCTGATGAAGGCCAACGCCAAGCTGACCGGCGAAGTTGCTGCCAGCCAGACGGCGCTGGCGACGGGCGAAGTCGATATCCTGGTCGGTGGCGGCGAGTGGGTGACGGCGGGCCTCGCCAAGGATAACCCGGCTCTCGATTTCACGCTGCCGGAAGAAGGCGGCATCCTGTGGTCGCAGGCGCTTACCATGTTCAAGGACAGCAAGAACAAGACCCTGGCGTTGAAGTTCATCCAGTATGTGCTGTCGCCCGACGGTCAGGCACGGCTCGCCACCTCAGCGTGCTATTGGGGCGTGCCCGCCAACAGCAAGGCCTCGCTCACCGACGCTCAAAAGAAGATCCTGCGCTTCGACGAGCAGCCCGGCTTCCTGAAGCGCGCCCAGCGCTACCCATCGCCCAGCGCCGCCCTCGACAAGCAGATGCAGGACGTTTGGACGGAAATGCTGCAGTCGAAGTGAACAGTTGCTACCAAGTGCCCAGGCCGTGCCGCGACGCCCCTTCCCCCCCCAAGGGGGAGGGAATCCGTCAAGTGCTCCTGGGCTTCAGGATGCCGCACCGTCCATCAGGCCGGCCTTGGCCGTGCCGTTGCGGGTCAGGCCGCGGCGATCGATCTTGACGCGCTTGATGCGGCGCGGATCAGCTTCCAGGATCTCGAACTCGATGCCGTTGGGATGGCGGATGATCTCGCCGCGTTGCGGCACGTGCGCCACTAGCGACGCCACGAGTCCGCCCAGCGTGTCAAAATCCTCGGCGTCCTCTTCGTCAGCCAGCTTGACGCCGACCTTGGCCTCGACTTCGGCGATCGGCGTGCGGCCTGACGCTACGAAGGTCTGGTCGCTGTCGGGCCGGATCAGCGTTTCGTCGCCGCCGTCATGTTCGTCCTCGATCTCGCCGACAATCTGCTCCACCAGATCCTCGATGGAAACCAATCCGTCGGTGCCGCCATATTCGTCGACTACCATAGCGAGGTGCTGGCGGGTGGCCTGCATGCGCTGGAACAGTTTCAGTGCCGGCATCGACGGCGGCACGAACAAGACGGTGCGCCGGATGCGCTTGGCGACGGTGATCGGCCGGGTCAAGTCAACGCGGCTGAGGTCGAACCCATCGAGCGCCGCCAAACCTTCGCGCGGCTCCCGGCTGGCGCCATTGGCCTCCGCTGGGGCCACCAATGACTGCTCCAGGATCCAGCCGACCAGGTCCTTGATGTGGATCATGCCATGCAGATCATCGAGCGTTTCGCTGTAGACCGGCACACGCGAATGACCACCCTCGCGGAACAGGTGCAGCAGCTCGGCAATCGTCGCGCCTTCCTCGATGGCAATGATGTCGGCACGCGGCACCATGGCGTCGATCACGCGCAACTCGCCAAAGCGCAGCATGCGCAGCAGCATCTCGCGTTCCTGCGGCGCAAAATTGGGATTGTCCTTGCCTTCCGCCTGCAACGCCGTTTCGAAGGCATCACGCGCCGTCTGCGAGCCCGGGAAGCCGAGCCGCGCGCGAATCCGCGACAGCCAGCCGGTGCCGGCCGGACTGGACCCCGTGGCGTTGCTGCTCCGGTCGGCGCCGCCCGCCTGGCTATCGCCGCGCGGTTGCGATTGGTCGGTCATCGGCTGTCGGCCTCGTTAAGGGAAATCGTTTCGGCTTCGGCATAGGGATCAGCTATGCCGAGAGCTGCGAGCAGGCGGGTCTCCAGCGCTTCCATCAACGCCGCGCGCGTGTTTGTGTCGTGATCGTGACCGCCAAGATGCAGGATGCCGTGCACGGCCAGATGACAGGCATGGTGGCTGAGCGGCACGCCCTGTTCGGCGGCCTCGCGGTGCATCGTTTCAAAGGCCATGATGACGTCGCCCAAGCCCATGCGTGGATCGCCGCTGGGGAACGACAGCACATTGGTGGCGACGGGCTTGCCACGAAACTGCCCGTTCAATGCGGCAACGGCCGCATCTGCATTAAGCGCCAGCGTCGCCGATGCGG
>JANNSA010000516.1:0-1722 GCA_031402115.1 Hyphomicrobiaceae bacterium
GCACCGCCACGCGCACCACGGTCCGCACTGCCACGGTCCGCACTGCCACGCGCACCACGGTCCGCACCGCCACGCGCCCCACGGTCCGCGCTGCCACGCGCGCTACGGTCCGCACTGCCACGCGCACGACAACGCGCTGCGGCCCGTGGCGGTGCGATACGGCCTGAAGGAGGCCTTTCGCACCCTACGGCTCGGCTAACCATCACCGCGCAAATGCGCAGGGTTGACCGGATAAATCCCGTTGCGGCCGAGCATCCAAACGGCGAGCGCACGCCGTTCCGGGAAGTGTGGTGCGTAGGCGGCATTGAGCACGTTGAGGCCACCCGTATAGGCGCCGAATGCCGGCAGGATCAGGCGTTGGCCATTGCTGGCGAAGCAAGGGCGGCGCACGATCGCGCCACGCCGTGCCAGCCGCGCGACCGGATGCAGGTGGCCGGCGATCTCGGGCTGGGTTGAATCTGTCGGGTCATGCCGCAGCGTGATGCCGCGCAGCGTCACAGTCGCCGCGACGGTGCCGCCGAGGCCGGGTGCGATCGCGGGATCGTGGTTGCCCGTGATCCACAGCCAGTCGCGGCCACGCTGCAAGCGCGTCAGCTGGGCGCGGCTCGATGGACTGATGCGTTCATAGCCGTACCGGTCATGCAGGCTGTCGCCGAGTGCGATGACGCGTGCTGGCTGCCAGCGTTCAATCTGCCGCGCGAGCCGATCCAAGGTGATCGCCGTGTCATAGGGCGGCAGCAGCACGCCCCGCCGCGCACCCGACGAACTTTTCTCCAGGTGCAAGTCAGCGACCAGCAGCGCGCGCTCGGCCGGCCAGTACAGGCCAGCGCCAGCATCGGCAACCAGCGACTCGCCGCCGATCTGGATGTCCGCTTGCGCGAAACTAACCGCTGCACGGCCATGAACTGCGATTGCTGCCTGCACTCCGGGTCCCCACCCTTTTTACCGCCGCTTCACCATGACGGGCGCAACGCCCTTCACGCCCGCATCGCCTCGGCGATCAGCTCCTCGGCGCTCTCCCTAAGCAGCGCCTCAGCAGCGCCACCGCCAACCTGCACCGTGCCAATGTCGAGCAGCACGGGCACCGCCAGCGGCGAGACGCGCGTCAACGCCTTATGCACGATGTGGTCCTTGCTGCGCTTGAGGAAATCGCCGAGCCGGGCGATATCCAACAGACCGGTTGCCGCATCGGACCACGCGGCTTCCAGCAGGATGTGGTTCGGCTCGTGCTGGCGCAGCACATCGTAGATCAGGTCGGAATTGACCGTAACCTGCCGCCCGCTCTTTTCCTTGCCCGGATGCCGGCGCTCGATCAGGCCGGCGATGATGGCGCAGACGCGGAACGTCCGCTTCATCAGACTGGATGACGCCAGCCAGGCATCGAGGTCGTCGCCGAGCATGTCCTCATCGAACAGCCCGGCCATGCTGAGGTGGCCTTTGCTGATCAACCCGGCAATGTCACCAAGACCCCAGATCGCCAGCGCGTACTCACTAGCGACAAAACCAATCGGATGCGCGCCGTGCCGTTCCAGCCGGCGGGTCAGCAGCATGCCGAGTGTCTGATGTGCCAGCCGGCCTTCAAACGGATAGCAGACCAGATAGAACTTACCGCCGCGCGGGAAGGTTTCCACCAGCACCTGATCGGCGGCGGGTACCAAGGAACGCAGTTCCTGGATGCGCAGCCAGTCGGCGACGGGGCCTGGCAAATTGCGCCACTGCCGG
>JANNSA010000517.1:0-1681 GCA_031402115.1 Hyphomicrobiaceae bacterium
TGCGATGACGGGCTGGCGGATTGGCTATTGCGGCGGACCCGTGGAGCTGGTCACGGCGATGTCGATCATTCAGAGCCAGAGCACGTCGAACCCCTCCTCCATTGCGCAAAAGGCTTCCGTGGTCGCGTTGAACGGTGACCAGGCGTGCGTGCGCGAGATGAATAAGCACTTCAAGGCGCGCCATGATTTTCTGGTGGCGGGTCTGAACCGGCTCCCCGGCATTTCGTGTCTGCCGGGCGCAGGAACGTTTTACGCTTTCGCCAATATCGAGAAAGCGATCAAGCTGCTGGGACTGAAGGATGACAACGCGTTTGCCGAGCATCTGCTCAACAACGGTGGCGTCGCTGTCGTTCCCGGATCCGGCTTCGGCGCGCCCGGCCACATGCGACTGTCCTTCGCGTGCAGTCGCGAAACGCTGGAAGAGGCGCTGAAGCGGATTGATTCGGCGCTCAAGGCGGCTCAGGCAGCTTGAAGAAACCCGATCCGCCTGACTTCAACAGGCCGCTTCAAGACAGAACCGGAGGCAGGCTATGACGACTGGCACCTGTTTATGCGGCACCATCCGTTACGAAATCGATGGGCCCTTTCAGATGATGATGCATTGCCACTGTTCAATGTGCCGTAAACACCACGGTACCGGCTTCGCGACTTTCGTCTCGGCACCTTTGTCCGGCTTTCGCTGGGTCGCAGGTGAGGACACTGTCGTCAGGTATGCATCTTCAGCGGAAGGATCGCGATCCTTCTGTGGCCAGTGTGGCTCTGTCACACCTGTGATCATGCCCGCTGCAGGCGTCGTTGTCTGTCCCGCAGGCAATCTGCAGGGAGACCTTGGGCTGGAACCGCAGGCGCACATATTTACCGGCTCCAAAGCCGCATGGGAAACGATCAACGACACCTTGCCGCAGCACACAGAATATCCGCCGGAGTTTGGCGCGTCGGGCATTGACCGTCCGGCGCCTGAGGCGCAACCGGGTGTCACTCAAGGCAGCTGTCTGTGCGGCGACGTGGCTTACCAGATCACGGGTGAGCCGCTACGCATGGTCAACTGCTACTGCAGCCGCTGCCGCCTCGGCCGCAGCGCTGACCACGCCACGAATGTCTTCTACAAGGACTCGCAGTTCACGTGGGTCCGGGGCGCCTCTCAGGTGCGCGACTATCGGGTACCGGGAGCCAAGTATTTTGGCGTGGCGTTCTGTGAACGCTGCGGCAGCGGTGTGCCGCGGATCTCCGTTGAACGAAGCCTGGTCGTCGTCCCTGCCGGGTCCCTCGACTCGGACCCGGGCATCCGCCCGCAAATGCACATCTTCGTCGACTCCCGAGCGCCCTGGGCGGCGATTGCGGACGATTTGCCGCGCTTCGCCGCCGCCCCGACGTAGCCCCTCCGTCACATATCAAAGGCCTCAGCCAATTCAATGGAACCACCGCCCGCCAGCATGGGGCACCCTTTCGCCTTGGCTATCGCATCGTCCAGGCTGGACGCCTCGATCAGGCTGTAGCCGCTGGCGGGATTGGCGCCGCCATTGCCCACAGTCGTGCCATTGCTGAGTACGGTCGTCGACTTGCCGACGGGATGGCCCCCGTCAATCACCGCCTTGCCCATCGAGCCGAACCATTTGCCCCAGTCGTCCATTGCCTTGGCCTGGGCTTCCTTGGTCGAAGGTGCGCCACCCCCGTGATACAC
>JANNSA010000518.1:0-4642 GCA_031402115.1 Hyphomicrobiaceae bacterium
GCTTGTTTCGGTGCGATACGGCCTGCAGAAGGCCTTTCGCACCCTACGCAGTCGCAACTCCGTTGTGCGGCATCGTAGGGTGCGAAAGGCGTCTTCGCCGTATCGCACCAGAAGCTGGCGCCCACGGCTTGTTTCGGTGCGATACGGCCTGAAGAAGGCCTTTCGCACCCTACGCAGTCGCAACTCCGTTGTGCGGCGGCGTAGGGTGCGAAAGGCGTCTTCGCCGTATCGCACCAGAGGCTGGCGCCCACGGCTTGTTTCGGTGCGATACGGCCTGCAGAAGGCCTTTCGCACCCTACTGGGTACCTGCCGTCACAGCAGCCGCATTTGCCCGCCCATCAGCACGGGCGGACGGAACAGGTCGGTGCGCATCGGCCAGCGGCGTTCGTTGATGCCGAGGCGCTTGGTGGCGAGTTTGAAACGCTGGGCGATCATTTCTGCGTAGGGGCCGGTGCCGCGCTGCCGTGTGAACCACTGAGCGTCATAGTCCTTGCCGCCGCGCATGCTGCGCATCAGCGCCATCACTTTCTTGGCGCGATCCGGGAATTCGGCTTCGAGCCATTCGTGGAACAGGTCCTTGATCTCTAGTGGCAGGCGCAGCAGCACATAGCCGGCTTCGCGTGCGCCGGTGTCAGCGACGGCCGCTAGGATCGCCTCAATTTCGCTGTCGGTGATGGCCGGCACAATCGGCGCGACCATGGCAGCAGCCGGCACGCCGGCCCTGACCAGTTCGGCCAGTACCATCAACCGTTTCGGCGGCGACGCGGCGCGCGGTTCCATGCGGCGCGCCACCGAGCGGTCAAGGCTGGTGATGGAAATCGCGACCTTGACCAGGCCAAGCGCTGCCATCGGCGCCAAGATGTCGAGGTCGCGCAGCACCAGCACCGATTTGGTGACGATGCCGACCGGATGCCGCGCCTTGGCCAGCACTTCCAGCACCTGGCGGCTGATGCGGAGCTCGCGTTCGATGGGCTGATAGGGGTCCGTGTTGGCGCCGAGTGCGATCACCTTGGGAACATAGCCCGGCGCCGCCAGCTCACGCTCCAGCAGTTCGGCGGCGTTGCTCTTGGCACTCAGCTTGGTTTCGAAGTCGAGCCCCGGCGACAGGCCGAGAAAGGCATGCGACGGCCGCGCGTAGCAATAAATGCAGCCATGTTCGCAGCCGCGATAGGGATTGATTGACTGATCAAAGCTGATGTCAGGCGATTGATTGCGGGCAATGATCGAGCGCGCTGGCTCAATCCGCACCTCGGTGCGCAGCGGCTCCAATGCGCCGAGACTGTCCTCGTCAATGGCCCAGCCATCGTCGAATCCCACCAGCGTGTGCCGCTCGAACCGCCCCGATGCATTGCTGACGGCGCCGCGCCCGCGCCGCTGCCCGGCGTCAATTAGCGAGTGGGTGGTGCGTGCTGTCTTAAGCGGCATGGCTTTAGACTAGAACAAAAAGCGAACAATGGAAAGCCCGATGTTGGCCGTGCGAGCCCCTGGGGCCGGGCAATTCAATTCTGGCGATGCAGTTGCAATGGTGCGGCGCGCCGCAACGCGCCCGTGTTGCAATAGCTGCAGGTGTCGCGGTTGTGGCACGGCGGGCGTCCTATGGGACGCCCGCACCGCGGCCAGCCACCACATCTTGCTGATGCCAAAATGCGCGAAGGCGAAGTGAATGGCCCTGGCCCCTGGAGGTATTCCACTGGCCATAAGGCAGCGCCGGAGTTTGGTCCGCTCGCTGACGCGTAACATTGTGCCGCGTCGTGCGGAATACTGCTCAGAGAGCCAATCCCGCACTCCGCGATACGCATGCGAGGCGATCGATCGCTGGCACTGCCTGCACCCCATCCGCCGGCCGGCTCAATGGCGCCGGATCAGCCGCCTTGGGCTTTCAGGCGGGTGTTGCACTCGCTCCAGAATTTGGGCCAGGTCTGGCCAGCCGGGATGGTGCCAGCGGCATTGGCCTGCTGCCACGCGGCTCCGCAGGTTTTCTTGCGGGCGTTGGTGGCGGCGAAGGCGAGCGTCTGTTTGGCCGTCAACGGTTTCGCGGTTTTGGCCTTGGCCGGTTTGGTTTTGGCGGAAACTGGCGGCGCAGCGCTGTTGCTGGCTGCCGCCGGAGCGCTATCGCCAGCCGCCGCCGGATCGCCGCTGCTGGCGGTTGCTGGATCTATGTCGACGGTCGCAGCGGCCGCTGTCGCCGGTTTGACGACGGCGAGCTGGGCTGGCTTGGTGGCACCCGCAACAGTTTCAGACCGGCAGGACTTGAGATATTGCGGCCATGTGGTGCCCGCCACGACCGCGCCCGCTGCCTTGGCCGCTCGCCACTTCTCGCCGCAGGCCTTGGCTACGGATGAACCGGTATTGGCTGTCTTGACCAGCTTTTTGGCCGTCGTCGCGGATGGCATGACCGGCGCATCAGCAGCGGATGCAGCGACCGTCGTGATCGCCGCCACGCTCTGTGGCGCACTTGCGGCGCTGCAGAGTTTGAGGAATTGCGGCCAGGTCTGATCGGACGGCACAGTTCCCGCCGCCTTGGCGTCCTGCCATTTCGCGCCACATTGCTTAGTCAGCGACGCAATTTGCCTTTGCGCGTCGGCCGGCGCTGGCGCTGCAGTCTGCGCTGGCGCGCCGGGCGCTGGATCAGCAGTAACGGCCGCCGGCACGGCGCCCTTGCGACAAGCTTGTAAATAGCGTGGCCAGGTCTCGCCGGTCGCCAATGTGGCCGCCGCCTTGGCGGCTTTCCATTGTTGGCCGCAGACCTTGGCTGAGACAACATCCGGCGACGCCGCAACCGCTGTCACTTCTGTCGTTGGCGCGGCAGCCTCGGCGGCTTGGCCCGGCGAAGGCGCACACAACACGCCAAGCGCGAGCAACGCCGCGACGCCGCAATAGGGCATGCGAAGTACATTGAGGTTCGAAGTGAATTTCATGATCTGGCCCTCGGTCGGTAAAGCGGATACGGACGACCGTCAGCGGCATCGGATCACAGTCACGCCATGCAGCGCACCTGGAAGATCACCTAGGCCACCAGCAGTCCTTGCGATATCGCTCGTCGGTTCAGCAGCCAAAATTGAGGCTCTGGGCCAATCACGACCAAAATCCGGCATCGGCACACGCCCGCGCGCAACCGCCGCACAAGTCTTCGTTCTGGCTACAACCAAGGTCATGGGCACAAAGCGCCGCTTTACAGGCCGCGCCGGCCGCCGTAATCGCCTTGGCCATGGATATCCGGTACCCCGCGACAACCTTTGATTCGGCCGCGCTTGGGTCTGAACTGGCAGCCGTGCGCGCCAGTCATCCGGGCGATGAAACCGCCATGCGCAAGGCTATCCTGGCGCGCTTCAAGGAAATCCTGAACGCTGGCCGCGCCGACCTGGAACAGCGCCTGCTCGCCGACGGCAATGGCCGCCGCTGCGCTGCTGGCCTGTCGCGACTGCAGGATGGCCTGATCCGCGCGCTGTTCGACTTCGTCACTGGCTACATTTACCGCAAGGGCACGCCGTCGACTTCGGAGCACATGGCGATTGTCGCGACTGGCGGCTATGGCCGGGGCCTGCTGGCGCCGCGCTCCGATATCGATCTGCTCTTCCTGCTGCCCTACAAGCAGACGCCGTGGGGCGAGAGCGTCGTCGAGCTGATCCTTTATGTGCTGTGGGACCTCGGCCTGAAAGTTGGCCACGCGACCCGATCGGTCGATCAATGCGTGGCGTTATCGCGCTCCGACATGACAATCCGCACCGCCCTGCTCGATGCGCGCCTGATCACCGGCAGCCCGGAACTGTTCGCCGAACTGCAGAAGCGGTTCCGCGCTGACGTAACGCATGGTACTGGCCGCGCCTTTGTCGAAGCCAAGCTCACCGAGCGCGATGAGCGGCATGCGCGCACGGGCGAGTCGCGATATCGCGTTGAGCCGAACATCAAGGACGGCAAGGGCGGCATCCGCGATCTGCACACGCTGCATTGGCTGCTCAAGTACTTGCATGGCCTTGAGCCCGACAGCGGCGCGGTCGACGCCGGCCTGTTCAGCGACGACGAGTTCCGCTCGTTCCGGCGCTGTGAGGACTTCCTCTGGACCGTGCGCTGCCACTTGCATTTCATCAGTAAGCGGCCGGAGGAGCGGCTGACTTTCGACGTGCAGCAATCGCTGGCGGAGCGGCTCGGCTACAACCAGCGCGGCACCATGCGCGCCGTCGAACGATTTATGAAGCATTACTTCCTGGTGGCGCGCGAGGTCGGCGAGCTGACGCTGGTGGTCTGCGCCGGGCTGGAAATGCAGCAGATGAAGACGGCGCCGTCGCTGGCGCGCTTCCTGTCGCCGCTGACCTGGCGGATGCGGCGCGGCATTCGCAAGCGCACGGATTTCAAGGTTGAAAATGGCCGGCTGACTTATGTTTCCGCCGATGTGTTCCGGCAGAACCCCGTCAACATCATCCGCATGTTCAAGCTGGCACAGGAATTCGACGTCGCGTTCCATCCTGATGCCATCCGGCTGGTGCGGCAATCCCTACGCATGATCGACGACGCGATGCGCAATGATGCGGAAGCCAACCGGCTGTTCCTGGAAATTCTGACGGCAACCGTCAGCGTTGAGCGCATCCTCCGGCAAATGAACGAGGCCGGCGTGCTTGGCCGTTTCGTGCCGGAGTTCGGCCGC
>JANNSA010000519.1:0-8473 GCA_031402115.1 Hyphomicrobiaceae bacterium
AGCGGAAAAAGTCCGTCGTCTCCATCCCCGAATCCCCCTGAAATCAAACCCGATTGCACCGGAGTTCAAGAGAAATCACCATCGGTGCTCACCCCGGAAAGCTAGCATCCATGCGGGTTCCCGGGGTTTTGCAGGGCCGACGCTGTACCTGGTGATGAACCGTGTGCCCGCGCTGGCGCGGCACCGGTTCCTCATCACCGGCGTCGGCACCGGCCTGGCGCTGCTGTGGTCCAACGACTACGCCATCCCGTCCACAGTGCTTTGCACGCTGTTCGTCGCCTTCGCCTCCCGCCGCGACGGCCGCTTAAGACCTCTCGAAGATGAAGTCTCGGAAGAACCCCTACGCATCGAAGCTGAAAAAGCCCGTCACGATGCACCTGTCCGAATGCCTTGCCCGGGTGCTCAGTCGATCAGTGTCGCTACCCGCGCCAGCACATCGGCCACCAGGTCGGCAGGCGCTGCTTCGATGTACTGCGCCCGGCGCGCCCGCAGGTCCAGCGTGCGGACCTGGTTGCACAGGACCACACCATCCGTTGTCAGCCCCACGCCGCCCAGCAGAACCGTCCATGCCTTGCCGCGGGCGAAGGCGCCGCCCCTTGTGATGGGGCAGGCCAACGCCATGCCGAAGGCATTGAAGGCTTCAGGCGACAGCACCAGCGCCGGCCGCGTGCCTTGCTGCTCATGTCCGGCTGCCGGGTCGAAGTCCAGGCGAACGATGTCGCCGCGTTTGGGGACGTAAACGGCACGCCGCGTCGGCATGGGATCGGCCCGGGCTCACCAGACTTCGCTGCCGACAGGTCTTCCGTCGGACCAACCTGGGCTTGCAGGCATGTCGCCAGGCTTCATGCCGGCCAGCAGTTCGTCCAGCTTGTAGCGCGGCCGTGTCGGCGACAGCACCAGACGGCCGTCTTCCAGCGTCACCGCCACCGAGGCGCCAGCCTCGAGGCCCAGCGTGCGCAGCAGAGGGCGAGGCAGCGTGACCGAGACGGAACCGCCGACGGCGCGAAGGGTTGCGGTATGCATGGTGGGCTGATCCCCGCTGGGGTTGGGACATCGATTGTCACACAAATGTATGATTTTTTGCGGCTCACCGGGCAGGGTGATCGCGCATGGGGCCGCCCGACTGACGCTTGTGCGCTCCAAGCGGCCGCGCTGCGCCACCCAACGCGTTGCAATCGCATCAACGGGCTTGCTCGGCCAACACCGCAATGCCCCATCGCGCAGTGGCCACACCGGATTCAGGCAGCCCGTTGTATCAGGACGACCACGGCCGGCGTCAACCCCAGTTTTCTGGCCCTCCGGGCGAACCTGCGATCGTCGAATGTCGCCACGCTGTCGCAGGACTTGTAGCTCGCGTGGTGCAGCGCATCGGCGAAATCGAACCCCGCCTCGCAGTTGGAAAGCGCCTGTCAACCGCGCCCCGGTCTTCGACGGCGATGTGGGCCTGTTCGAGCAGGTGCCGCATGACGGATGTCACCTCGGCCTGGGCAAAGCCGTAGCAGCCCCGCATGACCCACTCAAGCTCGAGGATCACCGACTTGCTGACCATCAGCGGCTGCCCCGACTCGATCAGGCTACGGGCCGCCAGGCGCTGCCGCTGCGCCTGGGCGTCAGCGTCGTCGTCGATGTAGTACCGAGCCAGAACGTTGCTGTCCAGGCCGATCATCGCCGCAGCAACATCGCGAGGTCGAAGTCTGTCGGCACCGCGGCGCGCCGGCTCTGCAGCAATCCGAACCCACTGGCAGCCTTGCCCGGCGGCGAACTCCTGACCCGCATCTCGACGTGGTCGCCGACAAGCGAAAACTCGATGCGGCTGCCCTGACGAATTCCCAGCTGCTGCCGCAGTGCCTTGGGAATCGTGACCTGCCTGGCCCTTGCTCGTAACCGAGGTGGCTTCCATGCGGTCTCCAAGTATTACTGAGTAACACTATCAGCGTCGGCACGGCACGCCAAGCACCGGGGCGCAACCCCTTCAGGCCCAGCCAATTGCGCATTTCAGCGATCGTGGACGCCCGTTTCAGCCTGATCGTGGACGGTGAAACTGCGTCGCCGATGGTGCGCCGGGGAGGTGCGCAAGCACCAGGGTCGAAGGTACCCTGACACACAGCGCCGTCCGCCTGGCACCGGAGCTTGAACTGACAACTCCAAGGGCCAGGCCGGCGCTGTGCCCGCCCCATGAGCAGGGACGCCGATTCACGCCGAATTCACCCGGCCGCGAGACCATGCCCAGATCGCCAGCCTTCGACCACCATCAAGCACGCTGTTTGCACGTTTGCACCCATGACCCGCTCAGCGGCCGTGTTTGCGGCCGCAAACACCGATCATCATGCCCAGATGCAAACGGCTTCGCGGGGGGCCGGGCCGCCCTTGCAGGCCACGCATCAGCAAGCAAGCTGCGTCGGCGCGGCCGCCGAAGCGCCATCCTTGCGCGCCTGCACCAGCATGTTCTGCGACAGCAGATGGCCGAAGATACCGGTTTCGGCCGCCAGCAGCAGACGCGAAGGTGCGCTCAGCACGTGCCACAGCATGCGCCGCACCGCACTCTTGGCGCCGTGTACATGGGGCCGATCTTCGGTGCAGCGAATATCGGCAAAGCCGGTGGCGCGCAGCAGCTGGGTGATGGACTGCGGCGTGAATGCGGTCTCATGCGTCAGGTCGCCGTAGCGCACGCCCATGCCGAACAGGCCGCTGGCGTTGGGCACGTGGATGACCAGCTGCCCGTCTGGCGCCAACGCGGCGGCGGCCAGATCCATGCAGGCCAGCAGTTCGGGCTTGGTCAGATGCTCCAGCACGTCCATCGCGAAGATCACGTCGAACGTACCGCGGCGGGCCGCCAGGTACCCGGCAAGCTCCTGGCAGACGACTTCGGCCAGACCAAAGCGATGCGCCAGCGCCACCTGCTCTGCCGACACATCGACCCCCGCCAGGTTGCTGTAGCCCAGCGCCTTGGCACACATCAGCAGCGGGCCGTGGCCGCACGCCAGGTCCAGAATGCGCACCTCTCGCCGGGCCGGCAACACCTGGCGCAGCAGTGCCGTGACATGCCGATAGCGCCCGACATCGAAACGCTCGGCCTCGCTGCCCTGGCCCGTGGCCTGCCCCGTCGACACATATCCTGCGTACAGCCGCCGCTTCCATTCTTCCAACAAGACCCCCGCATTAACGCCTGCATCACAGACACACCGATTGTGGCCGCCGCATGTGGCAGGCCGTCGCGGGCGCGCCAGCCGCGGCCGAGGTCAGAACTGGAAATAGATGAAGGGCCTGTAGGCCAGTGGCAGCAGCGCGATGGCCAATGCCCAGACTGCGCCGACGCCCAATGACAAGGTGCGCGGCCCGCTCCGCCGCACCAGCGCCTCCAGGTTCAGCCGGCTGAACGCCCACTGCACCAGCAGCAAGACCGGTGCGACCCAGACCAGGAACAGCGGCAGTTGCTGCGGCCCGTCGGCAGCCAGATGCCAGAATTTCGACAGCATCACGGCCGCCACACCGAAGTCCGAGGCCCTGAAGAATATCCAGCACACCAGCACGAAATGGATCGTCAATAGCCAGCAACACACAGTCCAGACCGGCGCGGCCGATTTCTGGAGCCCAGGGCAACGTCGGCCAAATTCCTGTTGGATCACTTGCCCCAGGCCGTGCAAACCGCCCCAGAAAACAAAAGTCCAGGCCGCACCGTGCCACAGGCCGCCGGCAAGCATGGTGAGCATCAGATTGCGGTAAGTGATGATGCGGCGCGCACTGCGCCCACCCAGCGAGAAGTAGATGTAGTCCCTGATCCAGGTGGAAAGCGATATGTGCCAGCGGCGCCAGAAGTCCTGAAGCGAAGTGGCCAGATACGGCGCATTGAAATTGATGGCCAGCTTGTAACCCATGAACCCGGCCACGGCAATGGCCATATCGGTGTAACCAGAAAAGTCGCAGTAAATCTGCACCGCATACAACCAAACGGCAGTCAGACAAGCCAGGTTGCTGTAGGCCTCGGGTGCCGCGAAAACCTGGTCCACGTAGGGTGAAACGTTGTCGGCAATGCAGGCCTTCTTGATGAAGCCGATGCTGAACAACGCAATGCAGAACTTGATCGAATCCAGGTCGACGCTGCGCTTTTCCAGCAATTGGGGCAAGAACATCTTGGGCCGCACGATGGGGCCGGCCACCAGTTGTGGAAAGAATGCGGCAAACAGCAGATAGTCACTCGCCTTGCGTGTGGCCTTGATGTCACCGCGATAGACATCAATCGTATAACTCAGCGACTGGAAGGTAAAGAAGCTGATACCCACCGGCAAGACAATGCTCAATTCATGGCGACCGAGTTCGAGCCCGAAGACGCGGCCAAGCGCCATTGCCGAATCGATGAAGAAATTGAAATACTTGAAGAAGCCCAGCACCGACAGATTCATGCCGACGCTGGCGGCGACGTAGCGACGCCGCGTTCGAAGATCTTCCGAGTCCTCGATGCGCCGCGCGAACAGATAGTCCGCGAAGGACAGCACGAACAGCATGGCGGCAAAGCGCCAATCCCAGCTGCCGTAGAAGAAGTAGCTCGCCGCCAGCAGCAGCCACTTTCGGTGTTCGTTGCGGCCCAGCTTCCAGTAGAGCGTCAGGACGACGGCGAAGAACAAGAAGAACCTGAGTTCGACGAAAAGCATCTCAATGCCCCCGGCAAGCCGCCACCGCAGGATCCAGTTTCAGCATTCGCGTCAGCTCCTGTGCCAAGAGTCGCGAATACTCCGCCGCACCCTCTTCACTCATGTGTGACGGATTCGTCCACATTTCTGGCCTATACAGGCTTGGAAACACATCCGGCCTGGCGACGTTGACGATCAACGCCACCGCGCCGCCACCTTGCACACAATCCGGATAGGTTTCATAGGCCGACAGATCGCTCAGCTTGGGCGTGACCATCCAGACATAGCGCAAGCGCTCGGCGCCCGGCGCGCTGCCGGCCAGCCTGGCGATCATTTCGACATGCCCCTGCGTCGCGGCTGCCACGCGTTTCGGTGGCGCATCCGAACGCGCGGCGAACGCTGCGGACACCCGCTGACTTTCTTGCACGCTGCCTTCGGGTGCGAGAAAGCCTCTGCGATCATCGGCCTTCAGTTTGGCGATCAGGTCTTCATCCAGTGCGCGCGGGAATATCTGGCTCGCCAGCATGCCGACGCGGGCATAGTGCATTGTGGCTGCCGCCACGGCATGAAGAATGCGTCCGTATTTTCGGCGCGCGCCCAGATCATCGGTGGCAAAGGCCGAAACCAGCGAACTGACGTCGGCATCGTAAAGGTTTATCGATCGTGGGTGAACCAGATGCGTAGGCATCGTATTGGCGCCTGCGTTGGCCTCCAGCATGATCAGGCAGTTCGATGCTGCAGCGGCTGATGCAGGGGCCAGGGCGCCGGTGAAGCGCCGGGCGATGGCATATTGCTCCGAGTGGCTGCCGCCTTCGACGGCCAGATTCAGTGAGCCGATCTGAAGGTGCGCCTGCGCCAGCGTCTTGTCGAACACCCTGGGATCGAAGGCGTTGTAGACGTGGCTGGATCCGAATGCCGCTGAACAATACTCATTGCTAAATCGTGCCAGAAGTTCAAGCTTTTCACTGCGACGCTCAGCATATAATTGCATTGGGACCGGGCCTAGGACCGAGATCGCTGCGATCGTTGCGACAAAGGCAAGTGCGGCCAGCGCTAAACACGCCAGCGCCGCTGAACCGGGTTTCTCTAGGTTGGGACTCGGCACCATTTTCGCTCAATGCAGCGCCAACCTGTTCGAGCGACCCAAAGGCCGTTCTGCAATCATCGGTGCCGGAATCAATTGATCACGCAAGCCGCCACATTCGAAGTTACGCCAGCCTGATACGAAACCCGTACTGAATAAATCTGAAGTCATGAAAGTATCCAAGCGAAAGCGCAATCACGACCGAGAGAAGACCGTTCTTGCCGATCTGCCGCAGGTTCAATCGCCGCCCAAATTCACTGTTGATGCCCACCAATCTTTCAACCGCGTAGCCGTGCTCCAGAAATGTTCGCAGCAGACTCTTCCGGGTGAAGAATCGCAGGTGCGTACGGTCTAGAACGCCCTGATCGGCATACGCCCAATCGCGCATGACGACCAGTTTGAACATATTTCCAAAATATCGCACGTTCGGCACCGAGCCGACCATCACGCCACCCGGCTTCAACTTCTTCTTGATATCTTCTAGAAACTTGTCGTGGTCGCTCATGTGCTCGATCACATCATTGCAGACGACCAGATCAAAGTGGTTTTCCGGGCACTGGTCTGAAACCGTGTCGTAGGTTCCCAACAACATCCTGTAGCCGACGGACCGGGCGATATGTGCTGCTGCTGCGTTGGGTTCGATACCCCATACTTCCGCGCTGGGATCGAGACTGGACCGGAAGCCACCTTTTGCGCAACCCACTTCCAGTACCGTTCGGTAACTGCTGGGTAATAAGGCGGCGACTTCGGGGCGTTCGGATCGGGTGTAGTCAAATGGTTTCATCGTTATCGCTTGGTATCAATGGTCTGGCGGCGCCGCCGAAGTTGGCTGTTGCAGTCGGTGGCGGACGCAATTCATCTGCGGCACGAGTCCTTCGTGTTCATTGTTGCGGGCGCCCATTGCGCTGTATGGCACGCAGCCGTTGCAAGGGTTGCCGCATCGCATTCGAAAGAAACGATCGCCAGTGATCCTCGGTGTGGTGCATCACCTGGCCCAACACCCAAATGAGCATTGCGGCCTCTGCAAGCACAAGTGGCGCCAGAAGTCCCGGCCATCGCCAAGTGCCCGCCAGCAAGGCGGCCAGTCCCAGGCATGCACCGTTCACCACCACGAACGTGAACCCCACCCGGACATGTCGGTTGATCGCCGTCAGGACAACGGCACTCGCACCCCAGCTTGCCGAAAGTATCGTCAGCAGCACCAGCACCGCGAACACGGCAATGTCAAACGGTGCCGATGCACCCAGCCACAGGCCGGCAATCCAATGCCCGCAAATCACCAGCGCCACGCCGGTCGACGAAATGATCATGACGGTCGTGCCCCAGGCGCCCTGATGCAGCCGACGCAGCAGACCCATGTCCTGCACACCGAAGGCACGTGACATTTCTGGCCAGACCGAGGCGTTGATCATGTTGGTGATCTGCATCGGCACGCGCGCCAGCGTGCGCAGCGCCGAGAACATCGCCACCGCCGGCCCACCGAACACCGCGCCGATGATCAGGATGGGCCCCTGCAAGGCCAGTGCGTTCCCCAGCGGAAACGCCAGGAAGCCCAGCGCGGGCTTGATGAGCCGCCGCGCGATGGTGCGGTCGGCGCGCACCGCCGGGTCGAACAGCCAGGGGCACACCCGCCAAAGCACCAGCCACTGCACCGCTGTCGCCGCCGCCTTGACCAGCACCATGCCCAGGCAGATCACCGCGGGCGGCTGGCCCGCCAGCAGCAGCGCGGCCACGGTCAGCGCCTCGACCAGGCGCGCCGAATTGGCCCACATGATGCCCAGCGCATTGCGTTCGCAGCAGCGGAAGCCGGCCGACGCCAGCCCGCCCACGAAGCCCAGCGCCACCGTCAGCGCCAGCCCCACCAGGATCAACGCCGCCTGCAGCGGCGCCAGGCTGGGCGTGCGCGGCAGCTGCCAGTGATAGGCGCAGGCAGCAGCCGCCAGCCCCACCGCCAGCGCCACTGCCGCCGCGCCGCCGGCCACCCACAGCGCACCCATCAGGGTGCGCTGGGCGCCCGCGCGGTCGCCGGCGGCGGCACGCATCGTCATTTCGTTGCCGGCCGCCGAGCCGATGCCCAGGTCGGCCATCGTCAGGTAGGCCGGGATGCTGGAAAGAATCAGCCATTCGCCGTACATCGCCGCGCCCCACAGGCGAAAGTACAGCGGCGTCAGCATCAGCTGCGAAGCCACCGTCACCGCCTGCCCGAAGGCGTTGGCGGCCAGCGCGGCGGCAATGCGCGCACCGACGCTCAAGGCGCACCCCGGCACGGGCCCGCCGGGGCCGCAAATGCAGCCCCGGCGCCCGATGTCGACGTTCGTGACGATGGGCCTGCCGGCCGCAGCGCAGGCACGCTCACTCCATCTCGCTCAAGGCTTGGCAAAGAGAAACGCGAAGCCGACGCTGCGCAAGTGCGGCGGCAAGGCGGCCATCAGCGTGGCATGTACAAGCCTGGAAGCCGCTGACTTGGGCACATGGTCGTAATGCACCTCGCTGACGAGTCCGAAGCCGTGCTGCACCGCAAGCTCGGTCAGGACCTGACGCGATTCGCGCAGGCCGATCAGCCACTGGTGGCGGTGGCCCTTCTTCATCTTGACCATGGCCACCCCGTGCGCGCCCGGAAGCTCGCCGCGCAGCATGCCCAGGATGACCCGGATGTTCTGCTCGTTGGGCAGCGCGACGAACACATACTTACGGGACTTTTCCAGCGCCAGCTCGAACAGCGACGTGAAATCGTCGGTGTGTTCGAGCACGTCGTAGGCCA
>JANNSA010000520.1:0-1690 GCA_031402115.1 Hyphomicrobiaceae bacterium
AAACGCATGCTGGATTTTGGAAGTGTAGTCGCATCGATGGGAGTCGGCTGGCACTATGGCGGCATTCTGGGTTCAATCGCTGCCGGCGGAATTCAGAAAGTGGTACAGGCCGAAATTGAGGGGCGGGGTGAGAAGGGCGCGACAGCGCGGCGCAATGGTCTTCATTACGTTCTAAAGGCGCGATCCATCAAATCATGATGCAAGCCACGGGCTGTCAGTGACAGTGAGTCGCGAACGCGATCAACTCTCATTGTTGCGGTTATCTCAAAAGACCGACTATTTTGCGCACACCCGCAGCTGTCATAAACAGCATGTCTATCAAGGTGCCGTCAGGAGTGACATTGGTGATAGCGGGAAATAGTCTGGTTTGCGCTCGATACGGTAACGATAAGGGGTGAAGCCGACATTACCAAAAACGATCGAGCAGGTGCATTTCCGAGTCGTCAAAATGTCCGCTTCCTCTGCACACCGACGGTCAAGCCGTTGATGCATACAGCGAATAACTCCTTTCGACGATAAATCTTCGTCGCAACTCTGTCGGCTACCAAGGCTACCGCGTCATGACTCCGAGCCGGTCGCGGTCGTTGCGACCTACTATGGCTCAAGGCCAGCGACCAGACGATCTTCGCGGGTCCATCGCCCAAAGGGCCGCGCTGCCAAAGAGCTGTTGTAGTAGCTGGCTTGCCCGGTCACTTCTGGCCCGATCCAAGACGGCCGCGAAAACGATTGGTCCTCGGATCACAATTCGATCTCGGCGATGATCAGTCCAGCATTCTCGCCCAGGAAGGTATCAATCTCCCACGCGTCCCCGTTGTCGAGCACCATCGCCCGGTGCTTTTCAATGATTGAGCCGCACCTCAGCGCCAGCATCACCTCGGCGTCCAGCACTGGAATGACATACTCAAATTCGTGGCGCCTCAAACTCGGACCGCGCGACTTGACAGCCAGCGTCGCTTTCAAATTATCGCGGATGCGAACCCGGATGGATGCCTTGTCGTGGCTCGAGAGATAGGCCTGACGAATGTAGGCGCTCTCCCCCACAGACAGCTTCCAAGCATCGCCCAGAACCAAAAATTTTCGTTCAATCTCAAAGGCCATCCCGCAACCTGTCCGCCAGCCGCGGCCAACCATGGACGAAGGAACGCCGAAGTTCAACAAGCACCGGAAGAATGGCCAAGTTCGTGAAAACGCGTGGGAAAGCTACGGCCAGGCCATGAAAGGCAAAATCGAGGTCCAAACTGATCAGTTAGGCGGCTTGTGGCACTTGTCGTCGGGCTGGTCACGGTCGGTATCAAGCGATCGCGACTATCGTCGCAGTCAAGCCTAGTACGGCTGAGTTCTGAGCGCCCGAACCGGTGTCTGCTCCCGAACGTCGAGCCGTCATCAAATTTCGATGCTCCGAAGGCGGATGGTACCCTGGCGGTGACGTCGGCTTCCTCTGCAAAGCCGAGGTCGGCGGCCGTGGCCCGCCGCACTAGTCCTAACTTGTTGGCCACCCCACCGCAGCCAGCGTTTGTGCACCCCGCACATGGCCCACAAGTCTGGTGCGAAATCATCAGCCACATGCCATTAAAAATCTGCACACGTTAGGTATGACAAAGTATGATCTTGTGCTATGTTGCATAGGTCTATGAAAGGACTTACGCCATGGAACGCCTTACCATCACACTCACCCCTGATCTGGCAGCCA
>JANNSA010000521.1:0-1684 GCA_031402115.1 Hyphomicrobiaceae bacterium
GGCCAGCCTTTGAACTTGTCCACCACATAGGTCAGGACAGAGGAGCCTTCAGTCAAATACGGCGTGTCGAGTTGCGCCAAGTTCCCCATGCAAATGATTTTGGTGACCGGCCCGGCGCGGGTGATCAGCGTTTTCATTTGCTTGGGCGTCAGGTTTTGCGCTTCATCGACGATCAGGTATTTGTTCAGAAAAGTGCGGCCCCGCATGAAGTTCATGCTTTTGATCTTGATGCGGCTGCGTATCAGCTCGCTGGTGGCGGCCCGGCCCCATTCGCCGGCGCTGGTGTCGGTCTTGCCCAGGACTTCGAGGTTGTCGTCCAGTGCGCCCATCCAGGGGCCCATCTTTTCCTCCTCGGTGCCCGGCAGAAAACCGATATCCTCGCCCACACTGACCGTCGCCCGGGTCACGATGATCTCGGTGTAACGCCGGTCGTCCAAGACCTGGGTCAGGCCTGCCGCAAGCGCCATCAGCGTCTTGCCGCTGCCGGCCGTACCGGTGAGGGTGACAAAGTCCACCTCCGTATCCATCAACAGGTTCATGGCGAAGTTCTGCTCGCGGTTGCGCGTGGTCACTCCCCATACGGCATTCTTCAGGTGGTTGTAGTCCTTCAGCGTCTTGAACACGGCGGTCGTGCCGCGGATTTCGGTCACCCTGGCATACAGGCTCGGCTCGCCAGGGGCCTCAAAAAAGACAAACTGATTGATCAGCAAGCTGGGTACGACCGGCCCGCTGACTCGGTAGAAGGTGTGTGCTCCCTGCTGCCAGCTTTCGACCGTCTGCCCGTGCGTGGCCCAGAAATCAGCCGGCAGGGCGAACGAGCCCGCGTACAGCAGGTCGCCGTCTTCGAGGGTTTTATCGTTCTGGTAATCGTCGGTGTCAAGGCCCAATGCGCGAGCCTTGACGCGCATGTTGATGTCCTTGGACACCAGGACGACTTCACGTGCGCCAGCCGCACCGTCAGTCCGGGCCGCAGTGTTGAGATGCCGCAGCGCATCAACCACGCCGAGTATCTGGTTGTCCGCCTTGCCCTGCGGCAGGCTTTGCGGCAGCGTGTATTCCAGCACCTGGGTCTGGAAGAAAAGCTTGCCACCAGCCTCGCGGTGCCCGGTGCTGTCCAGGCGCAGCCCGTTGGCGATGTCCGAACCATGCGCGGCAGCAAGCGCGTCCAGTGATCGACTGGTCTGGCGCGCGTTGCGGGCAACTTCGGTCATGCCTTTCTTGTGGCCGTCAAGCTCTTCGAGCACGATCATCGGCAAGAAAATGTCGTGCTCCTCGAACCGGAACAGGCACATCGGATCGTGCAGCAGCACGTTGGTGTCAAGCACGAATAGTTTCGCGGTACCGTTTGCCTTGCGTTTCTTGATCTTGGGGATGCCGGCTGTTGTCGCCGCTACGGCTGCAACGGACACCACCGGCTCGGTGCTCGGGCGCAACTCGGCACGGGCTACAGATGGCGGCGCCGCCGACGGATGCCGTGGGGCAAATGCGGCGGGATGGTCAGCGACGCCGCTTTGCGGCGCCTTGAGCGCACGCGACTGCGCTCCGGGGCTCGCTGCATGGTCAGCGTGCTCGATCGACTCCCGTTTTTTTGTCCGGGACGCAGACCGCGCAGGCGCGTCATACAGGTCAGACGACAACAGGGCGGCACGTTTGGTGGGGGCAGGAGGCAAAGGCATGGTCCGTG
>JANNSA010000522.1:0-1951 GCA_031402115.1 Hyphomicrobiaceae bacterium
CCCTCCATCGTGCCGGATCAATGGGTTAGGGTCGCCTAGGGGCCCAAATCTCGAAACTGTCTGTAGTGGCACGTCGTTCATCTGGAAGCCATTTGCAGCAGGATAGTGCGCTTGCTATTGTGGCGGCATGTTCGTCAAGATCACTCGCTCTGGGCCCAGGCGCTATGTGCAGCTGGTTGAGGCCTTTCGCGACCCTTTAGGCGTGGTGCGCCATCGGCATGTCGCCAATCTCGGGCGGCTGGACGCGGCGGACGGCCAGCTGGATCGCCTGATCGAGGGCCTGAGCCGTGCGGCGGGGCGGGCAGCGCCTGAGACACCGACCTTTGAGCGCGCCCTAGAAGTGGGCGGGCCATGGCTGCTGTCGGCCTTGTGGGATCGCCTCGGGCTGTCGCGCTGCCTGCGCGGCCTGACCCGCGCCGACGCCAAACTCGATCTCGATGCACTGACGCGGGTGATGGTGTTCAACCGCTTGTGCGATGCCGATTCCAAGCTCGGCGTGCTGCGCTGGATGGAGGAGGTCGTGGTGCCGGGGGTGGCGCCGGCTTCGGTCACCCATCAGCGCCTGCTGCGCACGATGGACCTGCTGGAGACCCATCAGGCGACCATCCTGTCACGGCTCGCAGGCTTGGTGCGGCCGCTGCTCGACCAGGATCTGAACTTGGTCTTCTACGACCTGACCAATGTCCGCACGCATGGCAGTTCGACCACGGAAGACGACCTACGAGCCTTCGGCTTGAGCAAGGACACCGGTGGCATCGCACGACAGGTGGCGCTGGGTTTGGTGCAGAGCGGCTGCGGCATGCCGCTCGACTTTGAGGTCTTTCCGGGCAACGTCAGTGAAGTGACGACGCTGCTACCGATGGTGCAGCGTTGCCTGTCGCGCTACGCCGTCAAGCGGATGATCCTAGTCGCCGACCGCGGCATGCTGAGCCTCGATCAGGTCGAGGCACTGGCGGAACTCAAGACCCCGCAAGGCGTCGAGCTGTCGTGGATCATCGCGGTGCCGGCGCGCCGCTACGGCGAGTTCATGGATCCGGTCGTCGAATTAGCGAGCACCTTGGCGCAAACCACAGCACCAAGCATCAGCGAAACCACACACGACGCGCATCGTTTGGTGGTTGCGCACGATCCGGCCATCGCCGCGGCCCAAACCGCCGCGCGATGCGCCACGATTGCCGAGATTGAAGCGGCGGCGCAGGCCGCGGTCGACAAGCTCGATCGCCAAGACGCCGGCGCGAAGACGCGCGGCCGCAAGGCCAGTGATCGCGGCGCCTTCCTGCGGTTCGTCGAGGCCGTCAAAGCCGCGCATCTGTCCAGAATCCTCATTGCCGACATGACCGCCGAGCGCTTCAGCTGGCACCTCGACAGCGCCGCCCTGGCACGTCAGGAAGCCTTTGACGGCAAGCTGATTCTGCTGACTAACGTGCGCGACCTGAGCGCTGCCGAAGTCGTTGAGCGCTACAAGCGACTGGCCGACATTGAGCGTGGCTTTCGCGTGCTGAAGCAGGACATCGCGCTGGCACCGCTGCATCACCGCCTGCCGGAACGCATCCGCGCGCATGGCCTGATCTGCTTCCTCGCCCTGCTGCTGCACCGCGTGATGCGGCCGAAGCTGACCGACCAGAGCCCAAGCGCCGCGCTGCGCAAACTGAAGCGCGTGCAATTGCATCGCCTCACCGCCGGCGGTCAGATCGTAAGCGGCCTCACCCGCCACGACGACGACACCCGCCACATTTTCGAACAACTGGACCTGCCGCTGCCCGAACCAAGCCGCCTGTAGGCGACAAAATTGCTGGGATGTAGTGGCAAAAACGCTTGTTGGAAGCGTTATGAATCAATCATGTAGGTCGTTTAAGTGTCGAACTTGGGCGGATAGATGGGGTGGGGCGGACGGTTACGACGGGCGCGATGACGCGCTCCTCTGGATAGGAAAGCGCGCTCGGCGCCGCTG
>JANNSA010000523.1:0-3404 GCA_031402115.1 Hyphomicrobiaceae bacterium
AGCCGCCCGCTTGATAGCATTGACGTGGAACGCTGAACGCATTGGACTGGTCGATCGTCGCTATTGGACCGCAGGCCCGCACGCTTCCAGCGAGACAAGATCGTGCCGCCGGGTCTAGTTTACAGCAATTCCTCTCACACATAAGCTTGGCCACCACGACAATGAAGCTTCAGCTACCCACAACTCACCGGCCGATGCTCGCCCTGATTGTTGGGGTTGTTTCGGCATGGTCGGCAATCGCCATGGTCCAGGCACAAGAAGCGGCCGCGCCGCTTGATCCACCAAGACGCGTGCTCAGTATCTCGACCTGGGGCGACGCTTACGCGGCATCGCAGGAACGGGCGTATTTCGCGCCCTATCGCAAACTCAAGCCGCAGGTCGATCTCAGGATTTCGGATGCTGGGGGCGACGCCGTGGCTCAGTTGCGCGAACAGGCGAAGTCGGGCCGCATTGCTTGGGATCTGGTCGATGTCACCGCTGCCGATGGCATCCGGCTGTGTAAAGAGGGGCTGGCCTTGCCGCTGTGGCATGATCTGCACTTGCAGCCGGCTCCCGACGGGACCCCGCCTTCGCAGGACTTTGGCCAGACCATTGTCGCCCCCTGCTTTGTCCCCGAAATCGTCTACTCGACCACCTTTGGCTACCGCCTCGACAAGGTGAAGGAACCGCCAAAGAGCGTATGCGACGTCTTCGATACCGGGCGCTTCCCGGGCAAGCGGGCGCTGGAAAAGCGGCCGATCAATAATCTGGAATGGGCGCTGGTCTGCGATGGTGTGCCGGCTGAGGAAATCTATGAAGTGCTCGATACGCCCGAGGGGATTGAGCGGGCGCTGCGCCGGCTCGACACCATCAAGCAGGACGTCATCTGGTGGACCTCCGGCGATGAGCCGGCGAAATTGCTGGCCAAGGGCGATGTGGTCATAGCGTCGGCTTATAACGGCCGGCTGTTTTCACTGGTGACAGCTGCCAAACCCAAGGTTGCGATGTTGTGGGACCGGCAGGTCTTCGACTTTGACGGCTGGATCATTCCAAAGGGCGCGCCCAACCTCAACGAAGCCCTGAATTTCATCCGCTTCGCCACCGATACCCAGCGCCTCGCAGATCAGGCGAGCTACATTCCCTACGGCCCGGCGCGCCGCTCATCGACCCTGATCGTCGGCAAGCACGCTGAACTCGGCATCGACATGAAACCGTACATGCCAACCCAGGCCGACAACGCCCGCACGACGCTGATCCACAATTACGACTGGTGGGCCGCCCACCGTGACGAAGTCGACAAGCGCTTCCAGCAATGGCTGCAGGAATAGAGTGCCGGTGGCTTGGCTTGCACGCGGCGATCGTGTCCACTAACGATCATTGCGCCTGGCGGCGAAAGGGCAGCAGCAGGCAGCGCGCATGGCTGGCAGTTTGCTGCCGCTATCACCGGGGCGGACGTCCTTGCGAGCAGGCCTGAGTTCACGGCGGAGGCGAAAGCATGAGCGCGAATGTCGTCATCCGTGAATACGCTGCCACGGACGAGACGGCCCTCATCGGCCTCGTCCTCGAACTCCAGTCAATCGAGGGGCAGTGGAGCGAATTTGTGCGGCCGGCGGCCGGGATGGGCCCGTGGTACGTGGCGGACCTCCTGAACCAGTGCGCGAAGGATCAGGGCACGGTTTTGATCGCCGAGCGCGCTGGCCAGGCGGTCGGCTACGCGACGATCTATGTTGGTCTGTGCACGGTCGGCGACCGCGACGAGATCGATTACCGCTATGCGAGGATCGGCGACCTGTGTGTGACGGAAGGCTGCCGCGGCTCGGGCATCGGCCGCGCCCTCATCGCCGAGTGCGAGGGCCGGACCCGCGCCGCTGGCGTCAGCTGGCTGACAATCAGGCATGACCCGCAGAATGTGCGGCCGGCGCAGCTCTATGCCAGCCTCGGCTTCCAAGCCGTCCAAACCGTCCGCGAGAAGAAGCTCGACTGAAGCGGGCGGCGGTTTCACGACCCGCGATAACCCGCAGACGCTTCCGCCCTCATGAACTTGATGCACGTTCTGGCGACTGGCCAGCTGCCGTCCAACGCCTATGTCTCTGATGCCTGATGCTAAATGCCAGGCTCCCTCCCGCGCGGTCTTAAATCTTGCTTCAGGACGGGGTGCTAGGGTCTGGCGGTCATGCGTCACAAGTCCAAGCTGTCCATTCTGATTGTATCGTACAACACGCGAGCGATGACGCTGGCGTGCCTAGCCTCGGTCATTGCTGAGACACGGGCTCCGGACTACGAGATTATCGTCGTTGACAACGCTTCCAGCGATGGCTCGGCGGCGGCGATCGCTGAATTCGCGGCGAACAACGCCGCCGTTAAGCTAATCCCACTGGCTGGCAATGCCGGTTTTGCGCGCGGCAATAATCTGGCTTCCGCGCATGCCACGGGCCGGCTGCTGCTGTTGCTCAACCCCGATACACTGATCCTCGACGGCGCTATCGATCGCTTAATTGACGTAGCGGAAAACAATCCCGAGGCGCTGATCTGGGGCGGCAAAACCATCCTGGCCGATGGCACAGTCGACGGCTCCTGCGTCTGGCGGCACATGGACCTGTGGGGCGTCTTCTGCCGCGCCAGTGGCTTAGCCGAGATGTTGCCCGATAGTCCCTTGTTCAACCGCGAGGCCTATGGCGGCTGGCGGCGTGATACAGCGCGCACCGTCGACATGATCGCCGGCTGTTTCATGCTGATTGAGCGGCCCTTGTGGAACCTGCTCGGTGGCTTCGACCGGCAGTTCTTCATGTATGGCGAGGAAGCCGATCTGTGCCTCAGGGCAGCCGCCAATGGCGCCCGGCCATACTACACGCCTGAGGCTGTCATCATCCATTACGGCGGTGCCTCGGAAGCAACGCGGATCGGCAAGGTCGAGAAGCTCTTGAAGGGCAAAGTGACACTGCTGCAGCGGCACTGGCAGCCGGTGCCGCGGGCGATCGCAAAGTTGTTGCTGGTGGCCTGGCCGCTCAGCCGCTGGCTTGTGCTGGGAAGCGTGGGCGCCGTGACCAACCGGCCCGATCTGGCGGAACGCGCCGCAGTCTGGCAGGCGATCTGGCGACGGCGCGAGCATTGGCTGGCAGGGTACGCCGAACCGCAGGCCATCGCCGAGGAATTGCCCCCTGCCACGACAGCGACGATCTCCCATGCATAGTGCTGCAACCACTGCTGCGACGCCGGCCATCGGCCTGCGCACCCTTGGCTCGCAGACAGCCATCCTGACATTTGGCTTTGGCGCTGCTCAGGCGCTGAGCTTCCTGCGCAACGCTGCACTTGGACACCTGCTCTCGGTCGGCGACTTCGGCGTTGCAGCGGCGCTGACGATTACCTTGCACCGGCTTCGACGTGGAGTGCCTGGCGACGCTCTACATCGACAAGCCGATGCGGGC
>JANNSA010000524.1:0-5420 GCA_031402115.1 Hyphomicrobiaceae bacterium
AAGGCCTTTCGCACCCTACCAATCGGCAGTCTCGTTTGAGTGAGGTTGTTGATTGCGGCGCCCTCAGCAGACGTTGCCGATGAAGCAGCTGAACATCTCCCTTGGCATCAGCAGGGACGGCACGGAATTGCCCTCGGCGTCGGCGACCGTGTCCAGCTGCCAGTACGGACCGGTCGCGTCCTGGCCAGCGCTGAACAGCACCTGGAAGCCGGCGCCTCCTGGCAGCATGGCCGGCAACGGAAACGCGCTGCTCTTCAATTGTGGATCCAGCTTCAGCTTCAGACGTAAGCCCTTGGCAAAGAGGCCGCTATTGTCTTCGAATTCCGGCAGCAGTCCGAACTGGCCGACCTGGCAGATCACGGCGCGACCCGCCACCACCTGGGTTTTGCCGCCGGTGGCCGGGAACCCAAAGCGGCTAGCGACCATCTCCGCCGACGCCTGGCTTTGCGCCAAGCGGGCGTCGCAAACCAAAGTCTCGCGACGGCCCTGATAGGCTTGGCTGGCAATCGCGCACGGCTCTGATAGTTCGGCGATTCGCATCTCGCCCTGACACAGGGCTTCGGCCACGACTTCCGAGGGCTCGTTCGGCCGAGCTTCGGCATAGGCCTTCTCGATCTGTGCCTTGGCAACGACCACGGCTGCCGCGTACAACGGTTGCGCGGCCTGCTTGAAGCCGTCGCCCGCTTCGTACAGTTTGGCGTTGATGTCGCTCTGATAGCTGGCCGATTCAAGGGTCGGCAGATCGAGCCTTGGCGCTAGCTTCAACCGCTCGAAACCGTCAGGCGTCTGTTTCATCTTGGCCAGCGTGTCGGCGACAAGCGCGGCGACGATGCGGCCAGCATAGGCCTTGGCTTGCGCCCGGCAATGCTCGTCGATCGCCGCTGTCGCTACAAGGTCAGCGCAGATCGCCGCGACTTTTACTTCCTCGGGAGCGTTCGGCGCAGCCTTGCCAAACAGCGCGTCGATCTCGCCCTTGGCTGCGGTTACCGCCTCCAGGCGTAACGGCGCGATGCCGCGTTCAAAGAACCGGTTAGCTTCGCGTTCGTTGATCTCGCGGCTGCGCACGTCATCGTCGACCAGCGTGTACCCCGCGCTGGCTTTCAAGCCTTCGACCCCGCGCGGCAAAGCCAGCATGCGGTTGCGCTCGGCTTCCAGCCAGTTGCGGCCGGCGACGCGCTTTTCGATCGTAGCCTTCTCGCTCTCGATGGTCGCCAGCATGGTGGGGTAGAAGCTTTCACGCGACGCTGGCGCAGTTGGCGCGCACGCCTTGATCTCTGCACGCATGATGTCCAGCGCCGCCGGCTGCATGTAATCGGCCGGCAGCCCGAATACGGTTTCCAGGCCTTCAACGCTGACCACGTGGCTGGCATTCGTCAGACGATCGCAGGCGGCTGGGATGCCGCCAAAAGTCAGCGGCGTCGGCGTCTGGCCAAACGCAAACTGATGGTCCGCCCGCCGCCGGTCAGCCGTCATGGCGAACATGGCGCTGCTTGACGCCGGGTCATCGGCATAGCCATAGCCGACCACAATGGCCGTATCCTCGGGTGACATGCCTTCGCCTGTCGCGGCAAGGACGCGCGCGGCAAGCTTGTCGAGGTCATCGTCGCTTGCGGCCGGCATGGCGGCTTGGCGCGCGGTCTCCACCGTCCAGAAGCGCTTCCAGAAATCGGCCTTGGCGATCTTCAGCTTTTCCAGCGCTGCTGGCCGCTCGATTTCTGCAACAAAGTCGAGGCCGGGCCGGATGCGCAACAGCTGCGCCGCCGCCTGTGCCTGCTCGAGCGATGGCTCCGGCACAGCCAGCGCGGCATTCAGGGCTTCGTAATGCGCGGCTGGCAGGCGTTCAAGCCTAGTAAAAACGGCGGAGCGGCAGGCCTTGTCGGGCTCGCCATCAGCGTTCAGAAGTGTCGCTGCGATCTCGGCACCGGACTTGCGGAACGACCCTTTCATATAGAGCGGCCGGGTGCCCTCAGTCATGATGAAATCATCGCCGGTTTGCTGAATGCGGCCCTTTTTGGTGTCCGTGACGTCGTCGAGCCCACGCGCCCGCAACGCCACCTTGGTCCAGTCGCCGTCCTCGATAATGACATGGGCAAAGTAGCTGTCGCCACAGACGACTTCGCCGGAGTAATGGCGCGGGTCGGCGGCTTGCGCCGGATTGGCAAGTGCCGTTGCCGCCGTGGCAACGGCGAACGCGAGGGCCAGAGTGCGGGCGATCGACATGGGCATGCTCGGATTGTGGGTTGAGGGTTGCGTCAAAGTTGGCGTGACGGCGAGGTAATCGCCCGTCATCACGCCAATGAACGGCACTGGTTTGGAACTGGTTCAGTCACCGATATTGGACTCGTCCGTGCAGGCGCGCTTGATGTACGTGTCGTCTGAAACGCCATTGGCGCGGGCGTTATCGCGGTCACGGAGCGCGCTCCATTTCGGTTGCGGGCCGCTGACGACGCAGAACAGGCCGCGCTTCAGCCCGCTATAGTCATCGGTATCGATCACCGAGCCCCAGCCATCATTGGCGAAGTCCGCGGCCGAGGTCTGATCCGACGTGCACGAAGCGATGGCGTACCAGCCGCAGACTCTCTTGGCGGCGGCGGGGCTGGCGGACAGCGCGGCGACTGCGAGGACGGCAGCGAGTGCGGCCAGAGACTTGAAAAGCTTCACGGTTTTAACTCCTGTGGCTTGGGGGGAACGAAGTGCGAAACGACTTCCGGCTCAACTATCAGTCTAAGGAGTGAGAGGCCGATGCAGCTCGCGCCGGGACAGCCCCGGCAGCCGCATATTTGCCGTTCCAGCGATGAATGTGGTCTGAATAAGTATAGCTCCCGCAATCGTGGTAAACGGCGCGACTTCGGTGCTATCCGGCCTTTGCGGACGGACCATACTCAGCTGGCTGCCGGCCCGGTCAGGCCCGACGCAAGGGTTGTGCCATGCAGTGGACGCCACCACCGGCTTGCAGGAACATGGTCATGTCCGGATCGTAAACCGTGAAGCCGGCGGCGCGCAGGTTCTTGTTCAGCTCCTTGGCAGCCGTCGTCGACAGGACGCGGTCCTTGCCGAGCGCCACCACATTGCAGCCAAGCGCCATGGTTTCCTTGAAGCTGGCCGGGATGATCTCGATGCCGCGCTTCCTGATCCAGTCGATCACGTCGTCCTCCGTCGTGTCGAGGCAGACGGCGGCGGTAGTTTCGTTCAGCATGCAGACCATCAGGTCGATGTGCACATAGAACTGGTCGATTGGCGCCCATTTGACCTCGAAGCCCTCAGCCTCCACCCAATCGGCGATCTGCTTGGCGGCGACATGTTCGGAGCGGTGATCGGTGTAGCCGAGCAGCACCGCCTTCTCGCCGATCATGTTGAAGTCGCCGCCCTCGAAATTGCCCGACGAGACCATGTCGTAGATCGGAATGCCCGCCTCAAGGTAGAAGCGCTGGCAGGCGGCGTATTCACCGCGCCGGCGCGGGCTGGCCATCTGGCAGATGACGGCGCCATAGGGCGTCATGAACGACGAGTCGCGGGCATAGACCTGGTACGGGTTGGCCTCGTCGAGCGGCAGGAAGTGCGTCGTCACACCGGCTTCCCGGTAGGCGTCGACCATCTCGCGGTGCTGGCGCATGGCCACTTGCTTGTCGAAGCGGTAGCCCTTGCGCAGGGTGTCGCGCACCAGGCTCGACCACGCGGCGTTCTCCTCGCCGAGCCAGCGGAAGCCTTCCGCCGGTCCGAGCAGCACATCGGTCAACGTGCCAGCCTCGGACTTGCAGCCCCAATGCGTCATCTCCGGCGTGCCGCCGCCTGCCACCCGCGCGCGCAAGGGCGTGGACGTGGCGTGACCGTTGCCGGGGGTAGCGGACTTCGCCGGTTTCTTGCTGACAGCCATGACACGAGCGCTCCGGTGTGGGGGGAAGGACGCCCGATGATAGCGCGGCGCATAGCCGTGCGCGAGGGGCACGATGCAATGGAAGTGGTTGCGCAGCCGCAGCCGCCGTTCGGCGCAGGCGCGTGATCGGGGCGGCAGGCGGGAATGGCTGCGATTTGTGATGGTTCCCGACAGACTATCAGCGCCAGCGGCCGTAGGTCGCCTCGATGGTGTCTTTCACCTGAGCGACAAAATCAGACGTGAAGGTGGTGTCGTGGGCAATGGAATACCAGAGCTGCTTTTCGCGCACAAAGGCGTTGAGGTTTTTGAGAGCGGCCTCAACGTCCTTCCACGTCACGTTCATCGCCTCCGGCCGAATGTCGAGGCCGATCTCGTGCATCGCCGTTAGCATATCGTCGGCGCGCGATTGGTGCAGGAGCGAACCAATATAGACGCCGAGCGAGACTGGCTGACCGTGGATGAACTTGCGTCCGGTTTCGTATTCGAGCGCATAGAAGAAGAAGTGGTCGATGCCTTCAATGTGGCGTGGGTTCCAGCCGCAGCCGTGGTAGGAAGTGCCCCAGCGCAGGCCGTCGATCAACACCTCAAAGCCTTTCTGGTTGAGGTCGTGGATATCCTTGGTGTGGGCGAGGACCGCTTCAACTTTGCCGAGCGAGGCTGCGGCCATCGTCTCGTCATAGGGCCACTTGGCCTCGCAATGGCCCTTTGCCGTGGCATAGCGCCAGTCGAGCACGCCGGTGTGGTTGCACAGAATGTCGCCGATGCCGGACCAGTTGAAATGCGGTGGCGCCCCGCGCAGGATGTCATAGTCGATGTACACAGCTTCCGGCACCGCCCAACCGATGTAGCGGACGACGCCGTTTTGGCGGATGCCGGCGCGCTGGCCCCAGGCTGCGTTCATGCTGAGAGCGGTCTGGATCTGAAACAGCGGCACCCGCTTTTTCCAAGTGAAATACTTCGCCGTATCAATCGCCATGCCGCCGCCCAGGCCAACGACCGCTTCGAAGGATGGCAGCTTGGCCAAATCCGAGTTGAGGACTTCCTCGTCAACCGAATGCACGAAATAGCGGACGTATTCGGCGCCCTCGAGCAAGGGCTCGAATTTCTCCCACATGTCCTCCATCGTCACCAATAGGAACGGGCGGTGGACGAAGTTCTTCAATTCGCCAACAAGGTTGCGGCCAAAGACGGTTTGGAAGTCGTGAGCGAATTTCATCAGGGCGTACTCCTTGGGCGCGCTGTGCGACCCGGTGCAGCTATCGTGGGACCGCCAGGAGGTGCTTGACCATAAACGCCGTGTCCTCCGGCAACGCGCGATCGATCAGCCGCTCGAACCCGAGTTTGCCGTAGAAGCGAAGGGCGCGCACGTTTCCGGGCTTGACCTGCAGATGCACGCCACCGGCGCCAGCAGCGGCCAGCGCATGATGCATGATTGCCATGCACTGCTGGCCAATCCCACAACCCCGTGCCTCTGGCAGCAGGTCGATGTGAGCGTGCGCCGGGAACGGCTGCAGGCTCTGCGGGAAATGCGTTGGCGGGTGGTGGA
>JANNSA010000525.1:0-3490 GCA_031402115.1 Hyphomicrobiaceae bacterium
TACCCGGACTGGAGCCTGCGCCTCTTCGATCGGCGGCATGCGCGCTGGAGCGACGACGAGGTACACGAGAAAGTGCTCTACGCCGGCTCGGGGGGAACGCCGCTTGGAACCCTCACGGGCGACCTGCTGCACGAATCGGGGGAGGAACTTGGCCGCTACCTCGAAAAGCAGAACCGCTACACCACCCTGGCGGCGCAGGAACTGCACCGGTGCGGGCAGCGCGCCGGCCTCGCCGAACTCGCGCTCTCGCCGCTGTTGCGCTTCATCAAGTTCTACCTGCTGCGGCTGGGCTTCCTCGACGGCATGCCGGGCCTGGTGCACATCTCGATCGGCTGCGTGAACAGCTTCATGAAGTATGCGAAGCTCATGGAGTTGCACAGAATGCGGGACCGATGAGCGTACTGGACGCACGCCAGTTGACGCAGTTCCACGACAGCCGCCACGCCCTTGCCGGCTGGGCGAAGAGCGGCGCCGCGGAGCATCCCGGCGGGCTGTGGCAGGCCGTCGAGGCGCTACTCACGTAGCCTTCATTCGCCAGTGCGACCGCATGTCACTAGGCTTAGCAATGTCACGTCTCAAAGGAGCACCTGCCATGAAGCTTTCCACCGCCTCCGGCGCCTTGATCGCCGCCGCCGCCGCCACGCTGATCCTCGGCGGCGTTGTTACCAGCACGGCCGCTCGGGCCGAAGAAATGAAGCCGGGCATGTGCGCGGCCGTCAACGCCTGCAAGGGCAATTCATCGTGCAAGACAGCCTCAAGCTCCTGCAAGGGTCAAAATTCCTGCAAGGGCACTGGCTGGGTCGCGCTGACCGAAGAGCAGTGCACACAGGTTGGCGGCAAGTTTGAGAAGGCCGCTGGCTGACGCCAGATTTCTGCTCTACCGCATCGCTGGTACTGAGGGTCCGCAGCATCTGTGCTGCGGACTTTTTTGTTATGAATTACAAAGGATTACATCACAGCAACGTTATGATTTGGGACCGCGACTTGATTTTACTCCGCCGACCGCTGAGCCCATCGTCCGGGGGTCGCAAGCAAGCGTCAAACAACTTCCCATGAGGAGACTGCCATGAAGCTCTCGAAGTCGTCAGGCGCCCTGATCGCCGCCGCCGCTGCCTCGCTGTTGATCGCTGGCGCCGTCAGCATTCCGCAAGCCAACGCCGCCGCCAAGAAGGTTGCCTGTTTCGGCACCAATTCCTGCAAGGGCACAAGCGCCTGCAAGTCCGGCAACCACGCCTGCAAGGGCCAGAATTCCTGCAAGGGCCAGGGCTTTGTCGAGCTGACCAAGCGCACCTGCAAGATCAAGGGCGGCAAGGTTCTCGGCTGATCCCACGACATAGCGGCGGCGCGGCTCGTCAGCAGGTCTGGCAAGCTGCGCCGCTTTGTTTTAGTGCAGAAGCCTTGCAACCCTTCCGGTGATGATCATGGCTCGCGCGACCACGGCCCGCACTGACATATCAAGCCGGACCGCCACCCACCTGGGCAGCACAAAGCCAGACTATCTTGGCTTTGGTCTCGGCCTCCGGTCGCAGCACTACGCTGACATCCTCGATGGCCCAGCGCCCGACATCGACTGGTTCGAAGTAATTTCCGAGAACTACATGATCGATGGCGGCCGGCCGCTCGCCATCCTCGATCGCATCGCCGAGCGCTGGCCGATCGTGCTGCACGGCGTATCACTGTCGATCGCCTCGACCGCACCACCCGATATGGATTATCTCAACCGGTTGAAAGCGCTGGCGGATCGCTATCAGCCGCGCTGGGTGTCGGATCATCTGTGCTGGACCGGCGTGCACGGCTACAACATGCATGACCTGCTGCCGATCCCCTACACGCGCGAGGCGCTGGCTCATGTCGGTGAGCGCATTGACCGCGTCCAGACAATTCTGAAACGGCCGATCGGCCTGGAAAACGTCTCGACCTATGTGGCGTTCAAGGGATCGGAGATGACCGAGTGGGAGTTCATCGCCGAGATGACCAAGGCTACCGGCTGCTGGCTGATTCTCGATGTCAACAACGTCTATGTCAGCGCCTTCAATCATGACTGGGACGCCACGACGTTTGTTGACGGCATCCCGGCCGATCGCGTCATTCAGTTTCACCTCGCCGGCCACGAGCACAACCTGACGCACATCATCGATACCCATGATCACGACGTCCCCGCCGATGTCTGGGATTTGTATGCGCACGCCGTCGACCGCTTCGGCGCCGTGTCGACCATGATCGAGCGCGACGACAATATCCCGCCGCTCGCCGACATGCTGGCCGAACTGGCGATCGCCCGCAAAATTGCCACTGAGCGGCTGCCGATTCTAGCCGACACGGTGGCGCGCGCCGCGCCGAAACAGGCCCGGCCGAAGCGGACAGGCGCCGCAGCATGAAGGCTGCGGGCGCAGTGGCTGCTAAAAAGACCGGCCGGCGCCAGCCGTCAGCGGCCAAGCCCGTGCATGCCGCGCCGCGACTGGCCGCATTGCAAGAGCAATTTCAACTGGCTCTGATGCAGGGCGACACCGGCGTGCTTGAGCACATTCTGGAAGCGCATAAGGAAGATCGCGCCGTTCTGCTTGGCGTCTATCAGCACGCTTATGCCGGGCGGCTTTGCGATATCCTGCGCAGCGACTACCCGGTTCTGACGGACTGGGCTGGCGCCGATGCCATCAACGAGCACGGCCGGGCCTATGTGAACGCCGCGCCGTCCCGCCATGCTAATGCGCGCTGGTTCGGCCAACGCTTCCCCGAATTCCTTGCGGCCAATGCCGGGCCAGCCTTGGCTGAGCTGGCAGCCCTTGAACGCGCGCTCAACGATATGTTTGATGCCGCCGAGCAGCCGTCACTGCAGCTGTCCGACCTGGCCCAGGTGGCGCCTGAGGATTGGCCCCGCGTGGTGTTCTCACCGCATGCTGTGACCCGGCGCCTGACCTTCGCCAGCAACGCCGCAGTGGCCTGGCGCGCGCACAATGCGGACGCAGCATTGCCGGCGGCGGCTGAACTGGACGAGCCGGAGCAGTTGATTGTTTACCGCAGCGACCTGACGCCCCGTTTCCGGCCGATGGACTATGCTGAAGCGATGCTGTGGGACGAAATGGTCAAGGGCATGCCGTTTGGCGCCCTCTGCGAGATGCTGGCTGCGCAAACGGGCAATGACGACGCCGCCCTGCACGCCGCCAGTACACTCAAGGGCTGGATCGACGAGGGCCTGCTGGCTGCGCCGGAAGAGTGAAGGCTCGCGCTGCCGGCACGCAGCGGGGCGACCCTACAAGGGGCGCAGCTAGCTATGAACAGCCAGCACCACACATGAACCAGTTCGAGTGCGGGCGGCGTAGGATGCGAAAGGCGTCTTCGCCGTATCGCACCAGAAGCGGGCGCTCACGGCCTGTTTCGGTGCGATACGGCCTGAAGAAGGCCTTTCGCACCCTACGCGTTCACAACCCAGTTTGCGGCGGCGTAGGGTGCGAAAGGCGTCTTCGCCGTATCGCACCAGAGGCTGGCGCCC
>JANNSA010000526.1:0-9139 GCA_031402115.1 Hyphomicrobiaceae bacterium
CGGACCAGGGCGGCAACCTCGCCACCGACGGCGGCTACTTCCAAGGCCAGATCGACGCGCTGCACCTGCGTGACGGCGAGCTGGCGGAAGGCATCGCCATCTCCATGGCGCTGGCGCAGCCGATCATGATGGCCGGCCAGAGCTTCGCGGTGCGCGGCGGCTGGGGCAATTTTGATGGCAGCAACGGCTTCGGCATTACGGCTGCTGGCGTACTGGCGCGCAACTTCGCCGGGCCCGGCACGACGTTGACGCTCGACGGCGGCATCGGCACTGGCGGCGAAACCGGCATGGTCGCGGGCCGTGCCGGCGTTACCATCGGTTTCTGAGCGGAAGATCGTAGGGTGGGCAAGGCCCGCTGCGCCGTAACCCACCATGCCCCGCGAAACGCCGACAGGGCGAAGATTTGCCTTGGCCGAAGCCGCCCTCGGATCGACACTAAGCGTCAGTGTCGCGGCCAAGCCTATCCGAACCGCCGCCCGTGCCATGGTGGGTTACGGCCGCGACGGCCTAACCCACCCTACGGGCGGCGACACTGCCTGCATCATTGCCAATGTGTTGTCTGTTTCCGTGGGGTTGCCAATGATTGTGTCACTCGCGTCCAGATCCGCGCGCCAATTCAGCACACGGCTGGCTTTGACGATCGGCCTGTTTGGCCTGCTGCATGCCGCGCCAACGCTGGCCCAGGAAGCTCCGGCGCCTGTCGCCGAGCCACCGGCCGCCGCCGCGCCAGCGACGCCGCAACCAGTGGCGATGCCGCAAGGCGAAACCATCCTGCTGCTCATCCGCACTGGCCTGTTGACGCTCAATGACGCGCTGCAGACCGGCAATTTCACCGTGCTGCGCGAGATGGGCGCGCCCGGTTTCGCGCAGGCCAACTCGGCGGAGAAACTGAAGGCGGTGTTCGCCAATCTCAACGGCATGGATCTGTCGTCGGTCGCGACCATGGCGCCGAAGCTAAGCCAGGCGCCGGCGCTCGATCCGGTCAGCAACCGCCTGCGCATGACCGGCGTGTTTCCCGGCCAGCCGATCGGCATCGCGTTTGATCTGCTGTTCGAGCCGGTCAACGGCAAGTGGCGGATGTTCGGCATCGCCGTGCAGCCGGTCAAGGTCACGGCTGCCGTGGCGCCCGACGCCAAGCCTGTCGATACGGCCACTGCCGAACCAGCAGCCGCGCCCGCCAAACCAGTCAAGGCCGCCAAGGGCAAAAAGAAGAAAGCCCCGGCCGCCGCCGCAGCAGCGCCAGCACCAGCGCCGGCACCCTAGCGCAAGGTTCCCGCGGCAACTCACCAGCGCGGCGTGCCGGTGTGTTCCTCCCCCACAGCGGAAAACCGGAACGGGCGGAAGCACGATGCTCCACTCGACCTCAGGGGCGGACGCGGGTTCGGCACTTGGGAATGCCAGCCGGATTCACCTGTTTAGCACGCCCGGCGCCGGCCTTGCAGGGGCGTGCCGTGGCACGCCCGCGTGCCACACCGGCGCCGGTGAGAACCGGTGGAAGGCATGTGCCGATTGGTCACCGTTCGAGCTCGTGGCGCGGGCGCGCCGCAGCACGCCCCTGCGAATGGCGCCGATGGGCATTGCCCGCCCCGGTCTCAGCTGGTCTGGGCCGCGCGCCAATGGGCGGGGGCAACGCCAGCATAGCGCTTGAAGAAGCGGCAGAAATACGCGGCGTCGCCAAAGCCCAGTTCCATCGCGATGTCTTCTACGGGGCGCGCCGTGAACAGCAGCAGCCGCTTGGCTTCCAGCAGCCGGCGTTCCAGGATCGCCGTCTTGACCGAGCGGCCGAGCACCTTGCGCACGGCGCGGTCGAGCGTCGCCGTGGTGGTGCCGATCGCCTCCACATATTCATCGACATACCAGGCGTCGCGGAAGCGCATTTCCAGCGCGTTCTGGAAGGCCCGGGCAATCGCCGTGTCGCGCGGCAGATGCTTGAGCGGCACTGCCGGCGTGCCAAGCCGCGCAATCAGCGTGCAGATCAACGCCAGCAGCGCGTCAATCGCCTTGTCGCTGCCCGGCAGCCGCAACTCATGCTCCTGCCAGATATCGTTGCCGGCCAATGCGAGCCGCTCAAAATGGTCCGTCTGCCAAGCTGCTTCCATCGAACTGGCGATGAATTGCGGCTGATCGAGTGGCAGGATGGTGTTGCGGCCGATCCTAGCGAAATGCTCCGTCGCCACCGAGATGACCACGGCGTCGCTGCCCGGCGCAATGTTGAAGCCGTGCACCAATCCGGCCGGCAAATAGGCCACCGCCGGCGCCTCGAAGGTCCACGACTGGTCCTCGATAAAGTACCGGCCGAGGCCATGCGTCCAGATCGTGATCTGGCCCATATGGTCGTGCTGGTGCGGCGCCACGCGGCCCTTGTGGATATCCTCGCGCGCCCGCACGCGCTCGACATGCACGAAGCCGAGGTCAAGCGGCCGCGACGGCTCGCCGTAGATCCAATAAGTCGGGATGATATCGTCGGACATGGCCGGAAAGTACAATCGAATGGGTTGGTCCGTCCATGGTCATCTCAGCCTGCCGGGGGCTATCTTTGCCGGCATCGAGCTTCAAGCGAGGTTGACCCATGCGCTCCGAGGATTTCCGGTCTGACAGCAAGCGGCCGTTCACTGGCGCCGAGTACATGGCCAGCCTGAAGGATGGCCGCTGCGTCTATATCAATGGCGAGCGGGTCAAGGACGTTACCAGCCATCCGGCGATGCGCAATTCGGTGCGCTCGCTCGCCAGGCTCTATGACGCGCTGCATGATCCGGCGACCAAGGACGTGCTGACGGCGCCGACCGACACCGGCAATGGCGGCTACACGCACAAATACTTTAAGGTCGCCCGCTCGGCTGATGATCTGGTTGGCCAGCAAAGCGCGATCGCCGCTTGGTCGCGCATGACCTATGGCTGGATGGGCCGCACCGCCGATTACAAGGCGGCGCTGATGAACACGCTCGGCGCCAACGCCGATTGGTATGGGCCCTTCAAGGACAATGCCCGCGCTTGGCACCAACGGGCCCAGGAAGCGGCTTTGTTCATGAACCACGCCATCGTCAACCCGCCGATCGACCGGCACAAGCCGGCCGACGCGGTCAAAGACGTGTTCGTGCACATCGAGAAGGAGACCGATGCCGGCATCACCGTCTCCGGCGCTAAGGTGGTCGCAACGTCCGCCGCGCTGACGCACTACAACTTCCTGGCGCAAGGCTCGGCGACGGTGACGGAAGACCCGTCGATGTCGGTGATGTTCATCCTGCCGATGAACGCGCCCGGCGTGAAGATGATCTGCCGCGTCTCCTACGAGGAAACCGCTAACCGCCAGGGCAAGCCGTTCGACTATCCGCTGTCATCGCGCTTCGACGAGAACGACGCGATCCTGGTGCTCGACAAGGTGTTCGTGCCCTGGGAGGACGTGCTGGTGCTGCGCGATGCCGCCAAGATCCTGTCGTTCCATCCGGCGTCCGGCTTCATGCACGGCTATTGCTTCCAGGGCTGCACGCGCTTCGCCGTCAAGCTCGACTTCATGGCCGGCCTGCTGGCCAAGGCGCTGAAGGCGACCGGCGGCGACGGTTTCCGCGGCAACCAGGCGGCGCTCGGCGAAGTCGTGGCATGGCGGCATTTGTTCTGGAGCCTGTCGCATGCCATGGCGCGCAACCCGCAGCCCTGGGCCGGCGGCGCCGTGCTGCCCAATATGGAAGCCGCGCTCAGTTACCGCACCTTCATGTCGGAGGCTTACCCCCGGATCATCGAGACGGTGCGCAAGGTGGTGGCGTCTGGCCTGATCTACCTGCCGTCATCGGCTGCCGATTTCGGCAATCCCGAAATCGACCGGTACCTCGCGCAATATGTGCGCGGCTCCAACGACATGGGCCACGTTGAGCGTATCAAGATCATGAAGTTGCTGTGGGACGCCACCGGCACCGAATTCGCCGGCCGCCACTCCCTCTACGAACTCAACTACGCCGGCTCGCAGGAGGAAGTCCGCATGCAGGTGCTGAAAGGCGCCGAGCGCTCCGGCACCATGAAAGCGATGGAAGCCATGGTCGACCAGTGCATGGCCGACTACGACGAGCACGGCTGGACCACCGGCACCTGGCTCGGCCCGATTGGCGAGGTCAAGGCGGCGTAGGCAGGAGACACGATGGTCACATCCGGCTGTGAGGGCGCTGATCGCTTCGAGTGAACGGCCCCGCCGAAGATGAACATCATGTCCCCTTCGCCCCACACGACTCCCTGATTTCAATGGTTGCTTCCAACAATACGCGTTGCGGCGGGCCGTCGCGGGTCTTGCTGATGCGTTCGAACAGCATGCCGACGGCCTGCTGGCCCATGGCGTAGCTGGGCTGGGCGGCGACCGTCAGGCGCGGCCGGAATGCGGCGGCCCAGACGAAATCATCGAAGCCGGCGATGGCGATATCCTTCGGGCAGTTCAGGCCGGCCTGATTGACTGCCAGCATCATGCCCAAGGTCATGAAATTGCTGGTGCAGAACACGGCCTCGGGCCGGGGCTTCGGGCCAAGCATCCGATGGCCGCCAGCGGTGCCGGCCGCAAACGTCGCCGCCGCATCGAACTCCAGCGCCGGATCAATTGGCAGACCAGCGGCTGCAAGCGCGTCGCGGTAGCCAAGCACGCGTTCGGAAATCGTGTCGCCGTCGAGGATTGCCCGCAGCAGGCCAATCCGGCGGTGTCCAAGGCCAATCAGATGCGTCACGACGGCGCGTGCCGCCGTGCGGTTGTCGATGCCGATCGAATCGACCTCGACGCTCTGCAAGTGCCGGTCGACAAACACCATCGGCAAGGTCCGGGCGATCCGCACGAACTCGGCTTCGTTGTGGCCGGCTGGCGCCACGATCAGGCCGTCGACGCGCTTCTCGATCAAGAGATCAAGGTACATGCGCTCGCGCACGCGGTCCTCGTCGGTGTTGCACAGGATGAAGTTGACGCGGTCCGGCAGCACCTGAATGGCATCCTCAATGCCGCGCACCATGTCGACGAAATGCGAGTTGGAAATGTCCGAGATGATGACGCCAATGGTGCCGGTCTTGGAACGGCGCAAGCTGCGGGCGATGCCGTCGCGGCGGTAGTCCAGCTCGGTGATCGCCGCCAGCACCCGGTCGCGCGTTTCCGGCGCGACATAGCGCGAGCCGTTCATCACATGCGAGACGGTCGCCGCAGAAACGTTTGCGACCCGCGCCACGTCATGGATCGTCGCCATTACCAATTCTCCTGGCCCGGTTGAACGTGCCGGGCCGACCGTTTGTGCATCTTGCGAGTATTTCTAGTTCGCGCCGAGCGGCAAGATGCGGATTGATACCGGCATGAACCTGCCCTGTTACCAATTACGCATCAACTACGCATCAGGGTCGGTTCGCGCAACAAATCAGACATGCCTTGGCGCATCAAGGCGCGCCGCACTGGCGGCAATGATCCGGCGATGGTCAGGCCAAGGCCGCGTGCCAAGTGCACGGGTAACAAGCCCGTGAGCAATGACCGGTTGAGCGCGTCGACGGCAAAGGTGCGCGAGCGCACGTCCAAGTCGCGGGCGTGATGATAGGCAGCCAACGTGCTGTCGTTACCCAATTCGGCGGCGGGCACACCTGCCAGGCAATCCACCAGCGCCGCGACATCGCGCAAGCCGAGATTGAGACCTTGCGCGCCAATCGGTGGAAACACATGCGCCGCCTCGCCCACCAGCACCGTGCGCCGCGCCGCCATGCGGTCCGCGCGCAATCCGGCGAGCGGAAAGCCGCGCCGCGGCCCGATCGCGCCGATCGCGCCGAGCAGTCCACCGAGCCGTTGCTCCAATCTGGCGCGGAAGGCATCGTCGTCGAGCGCCAGCAGGGTTTTGGCGGTGTTGGGTGTCTCGACCCAGACCAGGCTGCAGGAATTGCCCGGCATCGGCACCACCGTCAGCGGTCCGGCGCGGCGATGGAACTCGGTGGAGATGTTGCCGTGCGGCCGGCCATGATCGAATGCGGTAGCGATAGCAACTTGCGGATAGGCCCAGGTCGTCGTCGTGATGCCGGCGGCGGCGCGCGCGGGCGACGCGCGGCCGTCGGCGGCGACCAGCAGACGGGTGCCGACTTCGCCAGTGGCCAGCGCGCAGGTGACGGCGTCCTGTCCTGGATGAATCTCAGATCCCGGCGCCAAGGTCAGCCGTTCGATCGCCGACGTTGTCGCCACCGCGCCGCGCAACGCCGCCTGCAGTGTTGCGTTCGGTACGTTATGACCAAAACTGTCCAGGCCGATTTCCGAGGCAAGGAACAGCACGTCGGGCGCGCGCAATAGGCCACCCGTGTCATCGATCAGCCGGATGCCGTTGAGCGCTGCGGAATCGGCTTCGCAACCAGCCCAAACGCCAAGCCGTTGCAGCAGGCGCACCGAGCCTTGGAACAGCGCCGCCGTGCGCGTGTCGAGAAGACGCGCTGGCCCGGGTTGCGCTGCCATCTCGCCGGCGAATTTGGACACCGCCATCGGCGCGGCCGAAGCAATGCCAACGCGACCCAGCACGGGGGCAAGCGCCAAAGCCGCCGCGCGGCCGATCGGGCCATCGCCCATGACGATCGCGGGATAGGTTTCCGGGGCGGTGGCGTGAGCGTTCATAGCATCAAGATGTCAGCGGAGAACCGCGTCCGCAAGGCCACGCGGAATAGTGGACGGCTACTTTGGCTGGGCTGAACCCTTGCATCGCCCAGCAAATGGCGGCAATCGCCAAGCAGAAGAACCCGTTCCACTTCAGGAACATCATCGCGAGGATGCCCCGGACGGCCTACCTCTTTCTACCAGCAACAATCAGGCCGTCCGGGCATCCCTGCTCCCCGCATTAGGCGGTGCGCCTGCGCGCGCGGACGGACCTATGGCGCCGTCTAGACAAGTCCCGCAAGCTTCGCGAAGGGGTCCCAGTTTGGATCTCTATGCCAGTCGTATTCGGTGCCGACAGCGATGTGCTCTGCAGCGTCCTTTCCGAACATTTTCGACATCATCGCTAAGCTCATATCAATACCTGCGGACACGCCCGAGGAAGTAAAAAACTTGCCATCTTCAACCCATCGCGCTTGCGGAACCCAATTGACATTGGGTCCAAACGGAATCGTGGCGGTGTAGTCCTTTTTATTGGTTGTGGCGCGGCGGCCATCAAGCAATCCGGTCGTGGCCAGCAAAACCGTCCCGGTGCAGACTGCCATCACATACTCTGCATGGGCTGAGGCTTCAATGATCCAATTGTGAATAGCTTCATTTCGATTCGCCAAGGGAGCTGAGTCGCCGCCTGGTATCAGAATGAGATCATAGTCACTACCTTCGGACAGCGTTTTATCGACGAACGTTCTAAAGCCGTGATAGCTCGCGACAGGATCAAGCGTCTCGGCGACAATCTTGATATCAATTTCCCCAACGACATGGTCGCCAAGCATCTCAAGCGGTCCGAAAAGATCCAGCGTCTGAAAGCCTGGGAACACGAGTGCCGCCAGCGTTCTCATGAACAAAATCCTTTGCGCGACTGGTTTTTGCCTGCGGCCGGATTGTAATGCCGATGAGATTAGTGACGAGCTTCAAAACACTTCAAAAGCAAGTGGGGCGACCGTCGCCGATCGCCCCAACTAAACCGATGATGTTGCTGCCCGCCCTACAAGCTGCGCGCGATCATTTCTACCGTGAAGCACTCGATCTGGTCGCCAGCGCGCAGGTCCTCGTACTTCTCGAAGGCCATGCCGCATTCTTGGCCAACCGGCACTTCCTTTACTTCGTCCTTGAAGCGTTTCAAGGTCGACAGTTTGCCGGTGTGGATCACGACGTTGTCGCGCAGCAGCCGGACGCCGGCGCCGCGTTCGACGCGGCCTTCGGTGATGCGGCAACCGGCGACTGTGCCGATCTTGGAGATGTTGAACACCTGCTGGATCAGCGCGTAGCCGAGGAAGTGCTCCTTGCGGGTTGGCGCCAGCAGGCCCGACATCGCCTTCTTCACTTCGTCGACCAGGTCGTAGATGATCGAATAGTAACGGATCTCGATGCCATCGCGCTCGGCATGGGCGCGGGCTTGGACATTGGCGCGGACATTGAACGCTACGATCACGGCGCCCGATGTGGACGCCAGCGACACATCGGATTCCGTGATGCCGCCAACGCCGGCGTGAACGACGCGCGCCTTGACTTCATCGGTGTTGAGCTTCTCCAGCGACGCCGTGATGGCTTCCACCGAACCCTGCACGTCGCCCTTGATCAGCAACGTGAAGTCCTTGCGGCCCGTGCCCTGCAGCTGACTCATCATCTGCTCGAGCGAACGGCCCGCCCCGACGACGCCAGCAGCGCGTTCGCGCAGCATGCGGATGCGATAGTCGACCAATTCACGCGCGCGCGCCTCGTTCTCGACAACGGCGAGCTGATCGCCAGCCTCTGGCGCTGAACTGAAGCCGAGTACTTCAACAGGCACGGAAGGGCCGGCTTCGCGAACCTGCTCACCATGATCGTCGATCAGCGCCCGTGCCCGTCCCCAGGCCTTGCCGGCGACGATGATGTCACCAACCTTCAACGTGCCGCGCTGGATCAGCACAGTACCCACCGGGCCACGCCCAGCTTCCAGCTTGGCTTCGATGACGACGCCTTCGGCCGAGCGGTTGGCGTTAGCCTTCAGTTCGAGCACTTCGGCTTGCAGCGCAATCGTCTCAAGCAGTTTGTCGAGATTGAGCTTCTGCGTCGCCGAAACTTCGACTTCCAGCACGTCGCCGGACATGCTTTCAACCACGATCGAATGCTGCAGCAAATCCGTGCGCACCCGGTTGGGGTCGGCGGCCGGTTTATCGATCTTGTTGATCGCCACGATCAGCGGCACCTTCGCAGCCTTGGCGTGGTTGATCGCTTCAATAGTCTGCGGCATGACGCCATCATCGGCCGCCACCACCAGCACGACAATATCGGTCACTTTCGCACCACGTGCGCGCATCGCCGTAAACGCTTCGTGGCCAGGCGTATCGATGAATGTAATCACGCCGCCTTTGGGTGACTTCACCTGATAAGCGCCGATATGCTGTGTAATTCCACCCGCTTCGCCGCCTGCGACGTTGGTTTCGCGCAATGCATCCAGCAACGATGTCTTGCCGTGGTCAACGTGACCCATGATGGTGACCACGGGCGGACGCGACTTTTCCTTTCCAG
>JANNSA010000527.1:0-8257 GCA_031402115.1 Hyphomicrobiaceae bacterium
GTTACGAATGAGTAGGGTGTGCAAGGCCTTCTTCAGACCGTATCGCGCCAGAGGCTGGCGCTGGAGCCCGCTCTGGTGCGATACGGCGAAGACGCCTTTCGCACACTACGCCGCCGCACAACTGCGCTCAAAGTGATTGACTTGGTGTGCTGATTGTCTTGAGTCCGCAACAGCCGGTATTGCCGGCTATCAGAGCATCGCCGAGCCGGAGGCATCATCGCTCGCCGGACGATCCTCCTGTCCAGGGCGCTGCCGCTCACGCCAGGCTTTGGAATCAAAGCCCTTGAATCCCGACATCGACGTGCGCATGCGCTGCATGCCCGATTGCAGATCATCGAATGAGCGCAGCCAGCGCTCGCCGTTGCGCAGCCGGTTGTCGAGCACCGCCATGGTCTTGGCCATGCCAGGGTCCTCGTCGCCGAGCCAGGTGCGGAAAACTTCAGCGTAGACCGCCGCCAGCCCGGCGACGCGAACGGCGCCGCCAACGCTGTCGGTCGGGATTCCAGCGGCCGCCAGCATCCAGTGCTGCGAGCGCAGCATGCGGCGCATCGCCATGGCAGCGCCTGCGGGCCCCGCATCTTTGAGGATCGAACGCAACGCTGTGCGATAGGGCTGCAGCACGTCAAATCGGGTCATGATCACGCCAAACACGCGGTCACGCGCTGGCTCTGCCGTGCTACCCGCCCCACCGGCCTGCGGCTGACTGCGACGCAGCACCTCGTCGTCCACCGCCCGACCGAACGCCGCAACGATGTCATCCTTGCTGGAAACTTCGCCCTTCAGATCGAGCAGCGTCAGCCCAGCCTCGCGGGCGATATCCATGAGTGCCACGTCACCCCAAGCGCGCGCCTCGGCGAGCTTCATGGCGGCTTCCACGAGCCGGCCCTTCGGCGTCGATCGATCAAGCATGGCATCTCCTTTTCAGTTACGCAGTAGATAGGTGAACCGATTGGCAAAAGGTAGCGACCACTACTCAAAACCCAGGCCCGAACTTATTGCTGCGCGGGAAGCCCTTGGGCGCGGCAACGCCTGCTTGAGCACGGACGCCGACCCAGTCCCTCAGGTCGGCATAGCTGAGCGTAAACGTGCGGCCGGCGCCATCGAGCCAGGTCAGGCCGTCAGCCTTGGCGAACACGCGCACGTCAGCGACGCCGCCATCCTTGTACTTCTGCAGCCGTACACCCTTGCCGCGCGTCATCTCGTTGACCTCGTCAAGGCCGAACACCAGCATCCTGCGGTTCTCGCCGATCACCGCGACCTGATCGCCATCAACCGGCACGCACACCACCGCCTCCTCCGGCTCGGTGATGTTGAGCACCTGCTTACCCTTTCGGGTCATTGCCACGACCTCATCCTCCGGCACAATGAAACCGTTGCCAACTGTGGAAGCGATCAGGAGTTTGCGGCCCGGCTCGTGCACGAAGGCTTCCACAAAGTCGTGGTTCTCTTCCAGATCGATCATCAGCCGCAGCGGCTCGCCATGGCCGCGGCCACTGGGGAGCTTGTCACAACCGACCGTGAAGAACTTGCCGTTGGAGGCAAACAGCACCAGCTTGTCGGTGGTCTGCGCCTTTATCGCGCGCTTGAGTTCATCGCCCTGCTTGAACTGCACCGCCGTCAGGTCATCGACGTGGCCCTTGAGCCCCCGGATCCAGCCCTTCTCAGACACGACGATGGTGATCGGCTCGCGCTCGATCATGCTCTCGGCGATGTCAGCATCGATCTCGGGTGCGTCCGCTAGTACTGAACGCCGCTTGCCAAGCGGGTGGCTCTTGCCAAACTTCTCGCGCGTCGCCTTGACCTCGCTGGCAATCCGCTCCCATTGCATCTCGCTGGAAGCGAGCAAGCCTGTCAGTTCGCCGCGTTCCTTGGTCAGCGCGTCATGCTCGCGCCGGATTTCGATCTCCTGCAGCTTGTGCAGAGCGCGCAGCCGCATGTTGAGAATGGCGTCGGTTTGCGTCTCGGTCAGCTTGAAGCGCGCCATCAATTCCGACTTCGGCTCCTCGCCAAAGCGGATGATGCGGATCACCTCGTCCAGGTTGAGGTAGGCGATCAGATAGCCGTCGAGCATTTCCAGACGGTGCGCGATCTGGCGCAGACGGAAACTGGTTCGCCGGTTCAACACCACCTTGCGGTGGTCGAGCCATTCCTGCAGCACCTCGCGCAAGGGCAGCACGTTCGGCACCTGGCCACGCGACAGCACGTTCATGTTGAGCGGAAAACGCACTTCCAGCTCGCTGGAACGGAACAGCCCCTCCATCAACACGAGCGCGTCAACGGTGCGGTTCTTCGGTTCGATGACGAGGCGGATATCCTCGGCGCTCTCGTCGCGCACGTCTTCCACCAGCGGCAGCTTCTTCAGCGTTAGGAGTTCAGCTAGCTTTTCCACCAGCCGGCCCTTCTGCACCCCATAGGGTATTTCGGTGATGACAATCAGATAGGTGCCGCGCCCGGTCTCTTCCTTGTGCCATTTGGCCCGCAGCCGGAAACCGCCACGCCCGGTGCGGTAGGCCTCCAGGATTGCCTCGCGCGGCTCGACGATGATGCCGCCGGTCGGAAAATCCGGCCCCGGAATGAACTCCACCAGCTTCTCGACACTGGCATTGGGATGCTTGATCAGATGCAGCAGCGCCGTGCACAGTTCATCGACATTGTGCGGCGGGATGCTGGTTGCCATGCCAACCGCGATGCCCGATGAACCATTCGCCAGCAGATGCGGGAAATTGGCCGGCAGCACGACCGGCTCGTTTTCGTCACCATTGAAGGTCGGCCGGAAGTCCACCGAGTCTTCGTCGAGCCCTTCAAGCAGCGCCTCGGCAATGGTGGTGAGTCGCGCCTCCGTGTACCGGTAGGCGGCGGCGTTATCGCCATCGATATTGCCAAAATTGCCCTGGCCATCGACCAGCGGGTAGCGCATCGAGAAGCTCTGCGCCAGCCGCACCATGGCGTCATAAACCGCCTGATCGCCATGCGGGTGATACTTGCCGATCACGTCGCCGACCACGCGCGCGCATTTCTTGTAGGCTTCCGTCGGATTGAGCTTCAGCTCGCGCATGGCAAACACCAGGCGGCGGTGCACCGGCTTCAGGCCGTCGCGTACATCCGGCAGCGCCCGGTCCATGATCGTCGACAGGGCATAAGTCAGCCAGCGCTCTTCCAGCGCATCGCGCAACTTGACCGGCTCAATCGGCGAGTTGCCTTGCGGACCCGTAGGCGGCGGACCGGGCGGCTTGGGGGGAATCGATGTGTTGCTCATGACACTGGACTAGCGCGGACGCGAGCCAGGCTCAACGTGGCGCTTCTACCACCGGGACTTTGGCGGCTCGTCATCACGCAATGAGCTATCCCGGTGGCAAAGCCAGCAGTTCAGGCACTTCGGTTTGGATGCCAGAGCTTGTCGAGCGAGTTGATCAGATGGGCCACGCCAGCCATGAACCTGCGGCCTAACTGTCCTCGCGGAAGCCGGGACGGCGGCATCGACCGGCCTGCGGCGAAGCTATCCCACCCTGGCTCTTGATTGCGCTCGTGGGTACTTTGACCGGCGTGTTGGCTCGCCGGTGCAAAACCATGCGACTGGGTTGTGGCCGCCGGTTTTTCGAGGCCCCGGTCCTGCCCCAACGCGACCCGGTCACCCGCGACGATGCCAGCTGTGTAAGCCAGCGTGCTCTTGGGCGAAGGGCGCCGCCGAGGCTTGGTCAGGTTGAGGTCGAACAGTTGCGCCAATGCAGCATCCACAAGAGCGTTCTTGACCACAACCAGCTGGGTTCCCTTGGTCCGCACATTGGCCGTGCGTGCGGCTTTCAACGCTTCAAGCCGCTGCGACAGCCGATGCGCCATGCCACGCCCGAAGCTCGACGCCAAAGTGCGCGGGTGCTCGCCGGCTGCAACTCCTTCAGTGCGCATGTATCTTGCGACCTCGCCGTCCATCGCAAGTTTCACCATCGCCAGCATGGCGTGCGCTAACTCCACATCGTCGGCAAAGCCAAAAAACGTGATGCTGGTGCCATTGCGCCAGCACTTGCAATCGAAGAAGCCGGCAATGGCAGTCGCAGCATACAGGCCTGCCGCGTGCAGTTCATTGGGCCGGTCCGTCGCCGCCGCCGGTTTAGAGTGCCGGGCGATCCGTTCGTCCTTGATGGACTGCAAATCCCCGATCGCAAGATCGTATTCTTCCATCAATTTGGCGGCCTTGGACGCGGCTGTCATGGCTTCGGCCTCGGAGCAACCATTCGCCGTCGTCATCGACAGCAGCGCGCGCAACCGCTCCATGATCTTGGCGCGCTGGGCATCGTCAGGCTGCATCGTCCACCTCCCTCTGGCGGGCAAACGTCGTGGCGGCTGGGATGAAATAGCCTAACTCGCGCGCTTCGGGCGACGGCATCTCTTGCGCATTCAGGTAACCGCGCAGTTCGTCGTCCTGTAGGCCAGCGTGGGGATCAAGCTGTTCCGCCGCGCCCGCCTCTATGGCCGCAACGCATCGGCGCGCGCCAGACTTCTCAATTCTGTAAAAGAGCGGCGTTGGGCGTGTTACCGCGAGCCATTCCGACTGCACCACGCCGCGCTCAACCCGGATCAGCCGGTCACGCTCGAACGTGCTGCCGAAACCCCACATGATACTGAGCATGGCACCCTCGACGCAGCGCAGCTCGCCGGTGAACCAGCGGGCCAGAACCGGCGGCCGAAAGCGCGGCAGCACCTCGGCCAGGGTGACCTCGCCAAAACTGCCGTCGAATCGGGCCATCACGCCATCAAGTCCAAGCAGCCATAAGCGGTCATCCTCAATCGCCCAGGTGCCGACATAGCCACGCACGCAGGCCGTCGACCAATAGGCAAACTTTGGTTTGCGCCACTTCATGGATTTGACGAAGTACGGCCATAGCGGCGTCGAGCAGAGCGCGTTATCACGTCCGCGGTGGCGAAGAATCTCGGGATGCTGCACGGTCATGGTGGTCTCCAGTGGCCAGTCCGGGAGCCCTCCCGCAGTGTCCCAGCCACGTCCAGACCCTACCACTTCGCGCCTGTTTTGTCATCTTTGCCTCTATCATAACAGACTGATAAATATATTGAAATTGCCAATAAAATAGTTGCTCTATCATTCATCCGCAAACGTTTCTTTTTGCGTTTCGTGAAGTTGCCTTGCCTCGCAAACGCTGCTGAAAGCGTGCCCCGCGATTGGTGGTTGGAGCACCGTCTTGACGACGTCGGCACGGCATGGCTTGCTCGCCGATTACTGGATTGAACATCACGGGGAGCGTTCATTGTGAAGATCGCACGCATGGGCTGCGTCGGCATCGCGCTGGTCGGCATGGCGGGGCTTACCGTGAGCGTGGCGACTGCCGCCGCCAAGGCACCAGCCTATGTCGGCAAGTGGGGCGCCAACGCCAAGCAATGCATGATGCCGCAGGATACGCTCGATGCGCCGTTGATCATCGCCGCCAAGGGCTATGACCAGTTCGAGACGCATTGCGATTTCAGCAATATCAAGAAAACCGGAATGACCTGGAAGCTCAAGGCCAGCTGTTCGGTTGAAGGCGACATCCAGACACAACCGCTATCGCTGAAGGTGAGCGGCGACGCGCTCACTTACAAATGGGGCACTGGCGCCGCCCAGAAACTGGTGCGCTGCAAGTAAAGCGACCGGCTTTGCTCGCTACCAGAAGCTGCTTGCGGCGCTGTCCGTGAAAGTTGGGTCGCGAGAAGAACTTGACCCAACCTACGAGCGCGGTGTTGGACATCGGGTTGTTGCTTTACGCTGGCAACGGCCACGGCGTTTCCGCCAGGACGCGGTCGATGGCGCCCTCCAGGTCGCGGAAATGCTCGATCACGGCTTCAGGGTTGTAGCTCTTGATAGGTGCTTGCGAGTAGCCGAACGTGACGCCGACGATCGGGATGCCGGCGGCCTTCGCCGTCAACACGTCAGTTTCGCTATCACCGATCATGACCGATGCCGACAGGTCGCCGTCGGCCAGGATGATCGTGCCGATCAAATGCCCCGGATCAGGTTTGCAAACCGGCAGCGTGTCGCGTCCGGTAATGGCGTGGAACAGCCGCGCCATGCCGAGTTCCTCGAGCAATTGCCGCGCTAACCGCTCGGTTTTGTTGGTACACACTGCCAGCCGATTGCCGCCAGCCGCCAATCGCTCCAGGACCGTGATGATATCGGGATAGGGCTTGGAGTGCACGGCGATGTTATCGCCGTAGAAAGTCAGGAAACGGGCAAGCAACGTCTCCATTTCCTCGGGCGTCACGGTGACGCCAGGCCGCACGGCTTCCAAAGCCCGGGTTAGCATGGCACGCGCGCCACCGCCGATCATTGGCCGCACACGATCGGCTGCGACAGGCGCTAGCCCTATCGTACCAAGGGTGTAGTTGTTTGCCGCGATCAGATCATCTGCACTGTCGACGAGGGTTCCGTCGAGATCGAATACCACCGTAAAACTGCTCATGCGCCCATCATGCCGCTGGTTGCGTCCCGCTCAGGCTGGGAAGGGTCAGCTTTATGGGGAAAACCCAAGCCTGTCAGCGGTAAAAGTTTGGGCATAGGCAAAACGGCAACGGTCAGTGGCATTATGCACAAGCTAATCACAAGGCATCAATGGGCCAGTTCGAGATAGGCATGCCGGATGGCGCTGCGAACATGCGCCTCCGTATAGCCTGCCAGAACGCGCGCCCGCGCTGCCCTACCCATGCGTTGGCGCAAATCAGGATCAGTGGCCAGTTTGGCCAATGCGGCGGCCAGCGCCTCGGCATCGCCCGGCGGCACGATCAGGCCTTCCACGCCATCGCGCACGAAGTGCCGGCAGCCGGGTACGTTGGAGACAATCAGCGGTCGGCTGTACGCGGCGGCTTCCAACATGGCGCGTGGCATGCCTTCGCGCGTCAGCGCCGGGAGCACAAAGATATCGGACTGGCGCCAGACGCGCTGGATGTCCGTGGTCGGCCCGTGCCACTGCGTCGAGGGACTGTTCCAAGCCAGCAACTCGGCCTCATCCAGAGCTTCGGGATTGCCAAGATCGCTGGCGCCATACAGGTCAACATGCAATGGCACCGATCGCGCGGCAAGTTGCAGCGCCGCCCGCATCAGGACTTCCACACCCTTCGACCGGATCATCCGGCCGACGAATGCCGCGATCGGGCGCACATTGCGTGGGGCAGCGAGTTCCGGAAAGTCGCTGGGCGCCACACCGGCTCCACCCAGCACTGCGTAGCGCTGAGCAAACTCAATTCCGGCGTTCCGGGCCCAGGCCAGATCATCGTCATTTTCCACGAACAGCCAACTTTTCGGCTGCTGCAAGGCATTGGCCATCACAGTGATCGCCAGCTGACGCGCAACCCGGACCTTGAGACCTTGTGCAAAAGCCAGGTGGCCCAGTCCGGTGAGATGGATACACAGTCGCGGCACCGGCGCCAGCAGCCGCGCCAGTCCAACCAGCACAACGGTCTTGGTCGCCAATGCGTGCACCACATCAGGGCGCTCGACGCGGAAGATCCGGGCAAGGCCGAGCATGGTTGCCATTTCACGGCGCGGATTGAGCGAGGCGCGGTGATAGTCGAACGGGATGACCCGGCAGCCGAGCGCTTCGATCCCGGCGAAGCGGCCAGAACTGTTGGTGATGACGACCACTTCACTCGCCAGCATCACCAGTTCGGCCATCAGCGGCTTAAAGTGCGACAGCGCAAACCAGTCCTCAGTCACGCACAGCATGATTTTGCGATAAGGGGGCATCAGGGGTTCCAGGAGAGCCACGCCGTCGCCTTCCCTAGCCTGCCCTGCGGTTGGCGCAAAGCGTTGGCACCGGGATTGCCCTGGACGGGTCCCTGGTAGCGGTGACAAGTGGCGGCGTCAGACACCTGCAGCTTGAGGAAACCTGCCATGCTTGAACTCAGGCCGAACTGTGAATGCTGCGACAAGGATTTGCCGCCGACCGCGATCGATGCTGTGATGTGCACGTTCGAGTGCACGTTCTGCCGGGACTGCGCCGAACGCGTACTCGGCAACATTTGCCCGAACTGCGGCGGCAAATTTTCCATGCGGCCGGTGCGGCCAGCAATGAAGTTAGTGAAGTTCCCCGCGTCCACGAAGCGCGTGTTGCGGGCTCAACCATGCCCATGACGGCACTGGCTTAGGGCACATCGCGCCACAATCGCCGCGAATTCATCGGCAAACCCGGTTGCGACTATGTAGGGTGCGAAAGGCCTTCTTCAGGCCGTATCGCACTAGAAGCTGGCACTGCGGCCCGCTATGGTGCGATACGGC
>JANNSA010000528.1:0-3568 GCA_031402115.1 Hyphomicrobiaceae bacterium
TGCGGTCATCGCGATTGTTCTTGGAGTAGGGGAGCCAGCTCGCAATGTCGTACAGCGGTGCCAGGCGATAGCGTCCTCCCGCGCTCGACAGCAATCCGTAATTCTTCGCATGCGCGTCGGTGCCACCGATCACGAAATTGATGCCGCAGGCGCGCATGAACCGGTCGCGGTCATCGCTCGGTTTGCCTGAGCCTGACAGCAATTCCATGATGGCCTTGATACCGGGGCCGCCATCGCGCTGATACTTGTTGCGCGGGTCGATCTTGAGAGCCTGGCAGCAATCCTCCTGATGCACGCGGTGGATTTCGCCGCCCGGGGCATTGATGGCGAGCACCTTGCGCCCCTGCAGTCTGCGGCGGTCAAAGCGTTCGATCACCACCACCCGAATATCGCCGAAGACTTCAGTCCAGCACTTTGCCGCAGGCAAGCCCAAACGCGGCGCTAAGCGGACGCAGAACATCTCGTTCTCGACCTGACCGGCCAATCCTACAATCGCGGGCTTCAGGATGTGGGTCGATGGCGTCCGCCCGCGCGGCTCGTACCATTTGCCGTTGACCAGATAGAGAGCCTTCTTGCGCTGCGCACCGGCCAGACTGAACCGACCGCCGCCGGGGGCGAACTGAACGGCACCCGGATCGCGAACCAACTCGGCGAAGCGCTTGGCAAGAACCTCGCGGGAAAGGAGCGTCGTGCCTTCGCGTTTTTTCAACTCACCGGTCTTACCGATGGGCACCATCTGGATGGCACCCTGCAAATCCTCACCGATCTCGGCCAGGAGCGCGAAGGGATTGCGCGGGTTCACTCCAAACCGCCGGCCCCAGTTGTTGAGGGTGTCGTCGTTGTCCGGCAGCAGTCCCCACATGAACGCCCGGATGGCTTTATCGTCATGCTCGGCCACCGTGAGCGGCATTGAAATCGATAACGGGATCGCGGTCCTTGCCTTGCGATAGCTGTCGTCATAGGCAAAGCGGCACTTGCCGCGTGCATCCTGGATGATGCCGCCGATCTCGTCACCGTCGATGAGGACGCGCAGCTCCTTGGTCATTTGCGCTTGCCTTTACGATGTGCAACCGGCGCGGAGCGCAAAAGCCCGGTGTCCGCAATATCATCGATGTCGATGGGGCTCGTCGCGCCGACCGGCAGCCGATCGGGCATGACGTCGTCGCTTGTATAGGCCGCGAGGGAAATCTGGAGCTCGTTCAACACCCGCATCACAAGATCGAGGCGCGGCGAGGCTTTGCCGCGCTCGACCTGGCCAAGCCACACCCGCGAGACGCCGAGGCGGTCAGCGAGCTGCGCCTGGCTCAGGCCCCGCGAGCGGCGGACGGCCATGATGATGGCACCGAGCTCGCTCGGCCGGCGGATCAGCATGGGGGCTCCCAAGGATAACGATCATAATCATTTGCAAATGTACACGAACGTTGTCTTTGTTGCAATGAAAACAATCGTTGTCATAGTGGCAATGACAGCGATCATTGTCATGACTGGGGGCGGTCCGACCGGGTGGTGGCTCATAACCGGAAGATCCACTCGGGCGTCCAGTAGTAGTAGGCAACGGCTTTGTTCCGGGCGATGGCGTCCTTCAGCGGGGTGAGAAAGGCGGTGGTTGCGACGGCCGTCGATTCCATCGTCTTCTCGAAGCCGTAGGATTTGGCACGCGCCTGGCTGTGGTTGGTCGAATCCCAGCCGACCTCGCCGGCCCAGATCTCGCCCTTGCCGTTGCCGCCGGAATCAAACAGCTTGGCAAGCTCGGGCTTGGCCAGATCCGCGACGTTCTTGACGCCCATCTCGTCCGCCACATAGGAGGGATCGAAGATGCCCTCGGTGCCGAGATCGGGCGTCTGACTGAGAATGATCGACTGCTTGCCGCCCGGCAGCACGTAGTCCTTGATCTGCGAGCCGAGATGGTCGCTCCACATCTCGGCGACGATGTCGGCGACGCCATCGCCCTGGTCGAGCGTCTCGTCGAGGGCCTCCTGGGCGGCGCTGATGGTCTCGACTGCGCATTCCGGCGATCTCCTGCCAGACCGAATCGGCGGTCATGCCGCGCCGCGCCGCCTCCTGCTCCACATCCAGCCGTGCCATGGCCGTCCTGACCCAGCCCGGCAGCACCGCATTGCAGGTGCCGCCGCACGGGGCGATATCCTGGGCGATCGAGCGCATCAGCCCGATCACTGCATGCTTGGATGCGCAGTAGGGGCTCATGGATGGTGCCCCGACCTCACCGGCGGTCGAAGAAATCATGACGATGCGGCCGAAGCCCTGATCCCGGATGTCGAGCGCGACGAGGCGAGCCAGCTCGAACGGAGCGTGCAGGTTGACGGCCATCGTGGCCCCGGAGATGCGCTACGCTCTATGGCTTGCGGTCTTCACCGGCCAGCGCCAAGCCGACCTCTTGGCGTTGCAGTGGGGGCAATACCGCGACGGGGCGCTCTTCATCAAGCAGGACAAGGATCACGTTCCCGTCGCAATTCCTTGCATTCAGCGAGTGCAGGACCTGCTCACGGCGATGCGCGCGGAAGGCCGAGCGTCAACCTACATCCTATCGGCGCCCCAAGGCCTCCCGTGGCGCAAGCGAAACTTCAGCGCTCACTTCCGCGAGACATGCTTGGCTGTTGGCATCCCGGTCAAGCCGGATGCAGAAGGCCTCACATTGCACGACCTGCGAGGAACAGCCATCACAATGCTTGCGGATGCCGGTTGCAACGAGGCCCGGATCGCCTCGATCACGGGCCACTCGCTCAGATCGATCCTGAAACACTACCTGAGCCGCACCACGGCTCAGGCCGAGGGCGCCATGGGCGATCTGGAGAACCTTCTAGTGTTCCGTCCCATTCATTCGATTCCGGCGAAGCTGGATCAATGAATGGAAAGAGGGAACACAAACAAAGAATTGGCTAGTGGGCTGGCCATTCATTTGGGGTACCAAATGAATGAGACAAAACACTAGCAACCAGATTTGCAAACCGCCTGCAAACCGTTCCCGTTCTGGGCCTGAAAACGAACCAAGGAGAAGCGTAAGTGCCTGTAATCATTGGTACCACCTCCCGGTCTCGAACCGGGGACCCCCAGATCCACAATCTGGTGCTCTAACCAACTGAGCTAAGGTGGCCTATGGCGCGGACCTGCGCGCTGGACGCGGTGCGTTCAGAGCGCAGGTCGCACGGATAGCAACAGGATAGCGGCCACACTGTCGCCGTGCAAGCCTCTGTCCGTCCTTCTGTCGGCGGACTGCGGGTGGCGGACGCCTCGGTGTTGCCAGCGATGGTCAGCGTCAACATCAACGCAACCTGCATGATGGTCGGTCTGAAGGCGGCCGAGCTGATGCGCTGAGGTGCGGCCACTGCCGGGAGCGGCGGCTCGTGCCCGCTTGAACTACCACCCGGGTTTTCATGGAGTGGAACGATGCTCCGAGAGTTGGAGCTGCCAGAGTGGGAGCCCAGACATTCATGTCCCAGTTCTTTTTCGGCAAGGATGCCGATCTCAGCGTCCTGAAGGGTGAGACGATTGCCGTCATCGGCTATGGCAATCAAGGCCGCTCGCAGGCGCTCAACATGCAGGACCAGGG
>JANNSA010000529.1:0-4082 GCA_031402115.1 Hyphomicrobiaceae bacterium
GCTGGCCCAGTCGGCCGAGACATCATAGAGCTTTGCGTCGGTCACGGTAACTAGTCCTCCCCCGGCGATCGGTCAGTGTTGTTGGGCGCACTATGCGCCAGCATGGGGGATCGCGGCAATCCATCGACGTGACTGTTGTGAGGTCCGTTGCCGGCTGTCATAGGCTTCCGAACCGGCATAGGTGGCGTCGCCCCGCTATGTGCCAGCCGGTTGCGGCAGTCCGCCCCGTTCGGCGACCATGGCAGCCATAGCCGGCGATGCCGCTTCGGTGACCAAGCCTTGGAGCACGCCGGCGCGGTCGGCCTCGGGGCGGTTCTGGCTGACCTTCCATTTGCCTTCCATACGGGCGATCGCAATCTCGATGCCGACAATGCCACGCAGTTGCGCCGCGATATAGGCCTCGGGAGCGTCGGTCACCGCCCAGGGCGTTGCACGCGGCTGCTCGTGACTGGTTGTCAGGGCATCGATCTGGCGGCGCACCCACGCGGTATCGTCCTTGATCTCCGGGCGGCCCCAGGCGTGCACGGTCGCGTAGTTCCAGGTCGGCACGACCTTGCCGGTTTCCTGCTTGGTCGCGTACCAGGACGGCGTCACATAGTGGTCGGCGCCTTGGAACACGACGAGGCATTCCGCTGCTTGCAGCAAGTCCCGCCATTGCGGATTGGCGCGGGCAACGTGACAGCGCAGCGTGCCGCGCTCGGAGGCGGTAGCATCCAGCACGAACGGGATTGGGTTGGCCATCAATCCAGCCGTGCCGCTGGATATCAGCAAGCCAAGCGGATGCTTGCGGATCAGGTCCTGTTGAACCTCTAGCCGATCCTCGCGAAAATGGTCTGGTTGGTACATGGGGTACTCTTGCACTTTGAGGAGCGAGCGACTTTTCGTGCAGATTATCGCAGACGCGCGATGATGACGCGACGTCGACATGAACGCCACCTGTAATCCTGATAGACTCACGCGAATAAGCCGTTCTGCTGATTTCGAGGTCCGTCGCTTCATGTCCCCGTTTACCCAGCTTTTGACCGTGCTTGGCCTTGGCGCGTTCTGGGGCTTCTCGCCAGCGCTCAACAAAATCCTCGGCCAGTTCGGGCTACCGGTTTCGCATATCCTGGTGTTCTCGGGGCTTGGCGTTGGCCTCGGGCTGATGCTGCTGCAGCGGCTGATGGGCGAGCGATTGCAATTCAGCTGGCGCATCCTGGCGTTTGGGCTCGGTTGCGGCGTGCTGCTGAACATCCCCTGGTTCGGCAGCTTGACGGTGGTGCGGCATGTGCCGATCACGATCACCGCCGTGATCATTTCCACTTCGCCCTTGTGGACTTACGCGCTGGCCCTGCTGCTGCGCCGCGAGTCCGCCAGCCTGATGCGTTTGGCGGCGCTGGCGGTCGGTTTTCTGTCGAGCCTGATCGTGATCGTGACGCGCGCGCCGGAAGCCGGGATTGCCGCTGCGCCCATGGCCTTCGGCATCGATGGTTGGATCCTGCTGACGATGACGCTGCCGATCCTGTACGCATTTTACAACGTGTTCGCTTCCATGGCCTGGCCCAAGGGCATGACTGCCATGACGGCGGGTGTGATCGAGTCGTTCTGTTCGGCGCTGCTGGCCCTGCCGCTGTTGCCCTTGCTGGAGCCGTTGGCGCTCAGCGGCATCAACTCCGGCTACTGGCTGCTGCTGGCGGCAACTGCCATGTGGGTGATCGAGCGCGTTTGCTTCTTCACGCTGATCCAGCGCGCCGGCCCGGTGACAACGGTACAGGCCGTCTACGTCGGCACACCGGCCGCCGTGGTGTTCGGCCTCGTTTTGTTTGGCGAGCCCATGAGCTTGTGGCTCGGCATCAGCCTGGCGCTGCTGATGCTGGCACTTTGGCTCAACAACCGGGCGTTGGCCGCCGCTCGGGCGGTCGCGACTGCACCATCCGAAGCTCGTGCGACGACACTGGAGACTTGATGCCCGTCATCTGCTGCGGGCGAACAGGTAGGAAATGCCTGTTCCAATGGCGGCGGTCACAGCGATCACCGGAATGGCGAAGAACCAGCCGCTGATGTCCATGCCAAGCAGCACATTGTGCACGGATGTGAGCCACAAAGCGACACCAACCAAGAGCACATGCAGCCAGCGGTTCTGCGGGTTACGGGCGCCGGCAATGGTGAAGCCAACGGTCGCCAGGATGATGTTTGATAAGCCGATGATCGGCAGCATTTCCTCCATGGGTTTGCCCATGGAAGCTAAGCCGACGATGAACCCGCCGAGCGCCGTCAGCAGCATGATGATGCCGGTATCAAGCGCCACCGCACCCCAGCGGATGCCGGTGGGCCGCGCTAGCGGCGGCGGCATCGGCAAAGGCAGCGACGCTGCCTGCACCAGTTTGCCGTCGACCAGTTCAACCCGCACATGCGCGCTCTGGCGCGACAACAGGGCGCCTACCACCGTGAAAACGCCGCCAATGATAACGGGCAGCAGCGCATAAAACTGTTCCATGGCCGTCTCCTGGCAAACTTGAAACAAGCGACAGGGATTACGTTGTCTCTGTGACAACACGTAGAGTAGAGCGCAAGCGCGCGGCGCGGGCAACGGCCTGACCGCACATTTCAGCCCCGATGAGGCAAGATGCACGGTTTTCCCATGCCACGCCAACACGCGACCTAAGCCGCCATCAGGGCGATGCTGAAGCTGCCGGTGAGAATTCCGTAGAGCTACATTCTCGTGATGTGCAGCCCGGAATCGCCGGGCATTCGACTATCCACACACCATCTTCGTCACGATCGAGAGTTACCGTGAACTTCATGTCACTCTCCGCATTCCTGCGTCTGAGTCAATCATCCCTACCTATCCACCTCGCCGAACACGATATCCAGCGAACCGAGAATCGCTGACACGTCGGCCAGCATGTGGCCCTTGTTCATGAAGTCCATCGCCTGCAAATGGGCAAAGCCCGGCGCGCGGATCTTGCAGCGGTAAGGCTTGTTGCTGCCGTCGGCAACGAGATAGACGCCGAACTCGCCCTTGGGCGCTTCCACGGCGGCATAGATTTCGCCTTCGGGCACCTTGAAGCCTTCGGTGTACAGCTTGAAGTGATGGATCAGTGCTTCCATCGACTGTTTCATCGCGGCGCGCTTGGGCGGCACCACTTTGCTATTGTCACTGTTGTGCGGGCCTTGGCCGTCAGCGGCCAGCAACTTTTGGCAGCACGACTTCATGATCTTCACGCTTTCGCGCATTTCCAGCATACGGATCAGGTAGCGGTCATAGCAGTCGCCGTTCTTGCCGATCGGAATGTCGAAATCGAACTCGGAATAGCACTCATAGGGCTGCGCCTTGCGCAGGTCCCAGGCGGCGCCGCTCCCTCGCACCATGACGCCGGACATGCCCCAGGCCAGCGTCTCGGCCAGTGTCACGACGCCGATATCGACATTGCGCTGCTTGAAGATACGGTTGCCGGTCAAGAGGCTGTCGATGTCGTCAAGCACCTTGGGATGCGTGTCGCAGAACGTGGCGATGTCCTCGATCATGGCGACGGGCAGGTCCTGATGCACGCCACCGACACGAAAGTAGGCCGCGTGCATACGGCTGCCGGACGCGCGTTCGTAGAACACCATCAGCTTTTCGCGTTCCTCGAAGCCCCATAGCGGCGGCGTCAGCGCGCCCACATCCATCGCCTGCGTCGTGACGTTGAGCAGATGCGACAGCAGCCTGCCGATCTCGCAATACAGCACGCGGATCAGCTGCGCCCGGCGCGGCACGTCGACGCCGAGCAGCTTCTCGATGGCGAGGCAGAACGCATGCTCCTGGTTCATCGGCGCGACATAATCGAGCCGGTCAAAATACGGCAGCGCCTGCAGATAGGTTTTTGCCTCGATCAACTTCTCGGTGCCGCGATGCAGCAAGCCAATGTGCGGATCAACCCGCTCCACCACCTCGCCATCCAGCTCCAGCACCAGGCGCAGCACGCCATGTGCGGCCGGGTGCTGCGGACCGAAATTGATGTTGAAGGTGCGGAGGTCGGTGGTGGTTGAGGTGGTCATGGTGTGGCTCTGGCGAGAAGAAGGTGGATATCGGCATTCGGATTTCGGCAATCGGTAGAATG
>JANNSA010000530.1:0-2707 GCA_031402115.1 Hyphomicrobiaceae bacterium
GCCCTGGCACATGGCCCGGGACGACGGGTGTGGATGGGTCGGCGCAACCGGATAGTGCCGTCCTTTCCGAACTTCATGGCGGCAACCAACGGTTGACGCGGCCTCTGATTCCATCGAGTTCGGAAATCCCCTACCCCGCGATCTTGCTGAAATCGGCGACCGTCAGCGTCGCGGCGCGGATGCGGGCGAGCAGGGCCAGCCGGTTGGCGCGGGTGGCGGCATCGTCGGCGTTGACGGTGACCTTGTCGAAGAAGCTGTCGACGGGCGCGCGCAAGGCCGCCATCGCGGTCATGGCGGCGGCGAAATCCTCACGCTCCACCGCATCGCCGACAGCGTCAACACTGGCACTGATGGCGGCGTCCAGCGCCTGTTCGGCTGGGTCGGTCAACAGCGCGGCGTTGACGGTGCCAGCATAGCTCCGGCTGTCCTTCTTTTCCTCGATGCGCAGGATGTTGGCGGCGCGCTTGGCGCCGGCCAGCAGCGATGCGCCATCGTCGGTCGCTAGAAAACCACCGAGCGCTTCGACGCGGCGCACGACCATCAGCAGGTCGTCGCCGCCGCTGTCGCCGAGCACGGCGTCGATCAGGTCGTGGCGCGCGCCTTGATCACGCAGATACACCTTCAGGCGGTCGGTGAAGAAGCCGAGCAGGTCGATGGCTTCTACAGCTGCCGCATTACCAGCAATGCCAAATGGCGCGGTCGCCGCCTGTGGTAAATCCACGAAGCGCGCCCGGTGTGCTGACGCCAGCGCCACCAGCGGCAACCGCAAGCCGTTCTCCAGGATGATGCGGATACTGGCTAATGCGGCGCGGCGCAGACCGAACGGGTCCTTGCTGCCGGTCGGCTTCTCATTGATCGCCCAGAAGCCAACCAGCGTGTCGAGCCGGTCGGCCAGGCCAACGGCGATGGATTCCGGGGCGGTTGGAATGGCGTCACCGGCGCCGCGCGGCCAGTAATGCTGCTCGATGGCATTGGCAATCGCCGGCTTGGTGCCTGCCGCCTCGGCATAATAGCGGCCCATTAGCCCTTGCAACTCCGGGAACTCGCCAACGACGCCTGAAACCAGATCAGCCTTGGCGAGCTGGGCGGCGCGGCGTGCATCAACGGGGTCGGCGCCGACGTGTTCGGCCAGGGACTCGGCCAGCATCGCAATGCGCTCGATACGGTCATGCTGGCTGCCAAGCTGGTCGTGGAAGGTAACACTCCGCAACGCTGACCACATATCGTCCAGCGGCCGCTGCAGGTCCTGATCCCAGAAGAAGCGGGCATCCGACAGCCGCGCCCGAATGACCTTCTCGTTGCCAGCGATGATCGCCGTGCCGCCATCGGCCGCGATCAGATTGGAGGTCAACAGGAAGCGATTGGCGAGCTTGCCGGTTTTCGGATCGCGCAAGGAGAAACACTTCTGATGCGCGCGAATTGCCGTCGTCAGCACGTCGCCGGGCACCGCCAGGAAATCTGCTTCGAAGCTGCCGATCAGCACTTGCGGCCATTCCACCAGCCCGGCATTTTCGGCAAGCAAGCCCTCGTCTTCCACCAGTTCGAGCTTGGCGGCCTTTGCCAGACTAATCGCCTGTTCCCTGATCAGTGCGGCGCGATCGGCGGGTGACAACATGACTTTGGCAGCTGCCAATTTGGCGCGGTAGTCAGCAACGCCGGTGACCGTAATCGCGCCGTCGCTGAGGAAGCGGTGGCCAAGCGTCGTCGCGCCGCTAGCGATGCCGTGCACAGCCATCGGCACCACCGCGCCGCCATGCAGGCAGATGATGGACTTGAGCGGCCGCACCCAGCGCAGCCGGCCCGAGCCCCAGCGCATTGACTTCGGCCACGCGAAACGCTCGATGATCCCTGGCACCAGTTCAGCCAGGATCGCCGCCGCCGTCCGGCCCGGCTTGTTGGTGCGGGCGATATAGTAGTCGCCCTTCTTGGCATCGCTCACGAGTTCCGCTTCATCGAGCGACTGGAAGCCCGTGGATTTCAGAAAACCAGCAATCGCTGCCTGTGGTGCGCCGACACGCGGACCTTTGCGTTCCTCGCTGATATCGGCGGATTGCGCGGGCACATCAGCGACAATCACCGTCAGCCGGCGCGGCGTCACCAGAGCCTCGGAGGCGCCAGCCACTATGCCGGCTGACTTCAGGCCATCCACGAGTTGTGTGCGCAAATCTTCTGCCGCCCGGCCTTGCATGCGCGCCGGGATTTCCTCGCTGAACAATTCCAGCAGCAATTCGGGCATGGGCGGCGGGCCTTTGGTTTCGGGCACTTGGTATTATGGTGTGATGCGCTATTCAGGCCGTGCTTACGTGGTTCATAAGCGACTGCCAAGCATCTGAGCGGCGCAAATTGGCAAACCGGCGTAGTTTTGCTCGCCACGCTGGTGCCCGGATGGCGGCGCAGTTATGAGCTTTGCGGAACCCGATACGACGATCAAGGATTGGCATGACGAAGCTGACCGTCAACCATGGAAGCGCTCTGGCGCGGGGCTTGGCCGGATGCCGCCGCGGCCAGGGCCATCTGACCGTGCTATGTGTATGCGCGGCGCTGAGCGGGCTTCCTGGCCCGTCCAACGCCGCCGAAATGCCGTCCACCGACAGCAAACTGCTCCGGCTTTCAGAAATATTGGGGGCTGTGCATTACTTGCGCGAATTGTGCGGCGCCAATGAAGGCGCGGCATGGCGCGATTCGATGCGCTCGCTGCTGGAACGCG
>JANNSA010000531.1:0-1832 GCA_031402115.1 Hyphomicrobiaceae bacterium
GCGCGCGCTGCCGAACTACAACGTGATGGGCCTCGCAAAGGCGAGCCTCGAAGCCAACATCCGCTACCTCGCGATGGCGCTCGGGCCCGAGGGCACGCGCGTCAACGGGATCTCGGCGGGGCCGATCAAGACGCTCGCGGCAGCCGGCATCGGCGGCTTCGGGAAGATCCTCAAGCACGTGGAAGCCAATGCGCCCTTGCGTCGCAACGTCACCATCGACGAAGTCGGCAATGCCGCCGCCTTCATCTGCTCGGATCTGGCCAGCGGAATCACCGGCGAGATCATGTATGTCGACGGCGGCTTCAACACCACCACCATTGCCCACTCCCCCAACGGCAACGGAGCGGATCCCGCAAAATAAGCGTCCTTACTGGACGCGTTCCTTGCTATCCAGTGCGGCCTTGTTAACCTCCACCGGATAACGCAAGCGCAGGGCCGCCAGCCAGGAAGAAAAATCCTCGTCGGCCAGGATGTTGGCGTACTGCTCGCGCAGGCTCTTGGTTCGCGCATTGTCCTCGGCGCCCGCCACGAAGGGTTTGACCTGGCCGATGCGATATAGGACGTAGCGGCCATCCAGCGCAGCCATCCCGACGTAAGCCGGCAATTTTGCGACCGGGGCGGTGAACACGGCGCGCACGGCAGGTGCCGCCAGGCCTGGGGCACTCACCCGTGAAAGGCTGCGCGGCGCGCCCCAGGAGAGATTGACCGGTTCGCCCTTGAGGAGCTTGGCAAGTGTTGCCTCACCTTCCTTCAGCGCCAGTTTCAATCCTTCCTCGCGCACCAGCCGCTTCTCGATTTCCGCCGTGACGGTTTCCAGGGGCTGCAACGCCGCCGGCTTGTGCTCCAGCACACGTGCGGCCACCAGCATCTTCGGCGCGACCTCGATCGCGTCGGTGTTGCGCTTGTTCTTGACGGCATCGTCGGAAAACAGCGCGGCATTCAGTTTCTGGTTGCCGAACGGGTCAGGCGCGGGGCTCGACAAACTTGCACCCTTGGTAATCCACGGGCCTTGCTGCAAGGGAAGCTTGAATTTGTCCGCAGCCGGCTTGAGGCTGTCGGCCTGCTCATAGACGGTATTGCCGAATGCCTCGGCCAGCTCGGCATATTTCTTCGCCGCGCCCTGGCGCTTCAGATCCTCGGCAATCTCCGCGCGCACTTCCTGCAGCGGCCTGGCCCGCTCGGCCTTGATGCCGGTCAGCTTGATGAGGTGATAACCGAAATCGCTGCGCACCACGCCGCTGAGCTCGTTTTCCTTGAGGGCGAAGACCGCGTCCTCGAAGGGTTTGACCATCATGCTGCGACCGAACCAGCTGAGATCGCCGCCCTTGTCGGCGGAACCCGGATCCTGCGAATGCTGCTTGGCCAGTTTGGCGAAATCGGCAGGTGATTTCTTCAGCTGCTGCAAAATATCCTCGGCCTTGGCTTGGGTCGCCTTGACCTCGGCAGCCGAGGCATCCTTGCCGGCGAGCAGCAGGATATGGCTGGCGCGACGCTCCTCGCCCTGCTTGTAGCGATCGTTCTGCGCTTGATACCAGTTGTTGATCTCCTCATCGCTGACGCTAATCTGCGCCGCCAGTTGGTCCTGGCTTAGCAGCAGAAACTCGGCGCGGAGCTGTTCCGGAGTTTCGAACGCCTTGCGGTTGGCGTCGTAATAGGCCTTCAGGGCCTCTGCCGAAGGCTTCACCTGCGCCGAGAACTGCTCGGGCTTGAGGGAGATCTCGCTCACTTCGCGTTCCTCCTGCAGCGCGGCGATCCAGCGGTTGCCGGCTTCGCGCGCGGCAACCCTGCCCTCGCGCACCGCCGACAGGGTTTGCTGCAGCGAGAGATCCTGG
>JANNSA010000532.1:0-3257 GCA_031402115.1 Hyphomicrobiaceae bacterium
CGAAGGCCGGGACCCCCGCAAGCTTCAGTTGGCACAATGCGAGCGGTGCGGCGCGAGGGTGCGGCATTGCTGACGAAGCATCCGCTGATCGTCGCGCGGGTCTCGGCCTTCGCCGGGATGACGGCGGTGGAGGTGGTGCGCTCCCGTTGCCTACTGATTGGTTCAGGGCTGGCAGTTTTGCTGCTGCCGACAGTTACGCCGACGATGCAGGTCTTGTGATTGGCGCGCCGTTTGGCCGGACCAGCTCAATGGCGCTTGCCGCCGTGATGCGCGGTCTCGCTCCCGCGCAGCTCGTTCGCATGACGCCGTGGCGCGCGCTCCGGATTGTCCCAGATGACGTTAGCGATCTCGCGACATTGGCCGCGACCGCCGCAATCGCCGGCTGGATCACGGATGCTGAGACGCCGGTGTTGCGCGTTGATGCTTGCCCGGGTGCTCCCGCCTGCCGCTCGGCGACGCTCGACACGCGTGCGGCGGCGCTGGCGTTGGCGCCCCGGTTGGCAGAACTTGGGCTCGGTTCGCTGCATGTATCGGGCTGCGCTAAGGGTTGCGCACGTTCAGCGCCAGCCGATCTCGTGCTGGTCGGCTGTGGTGATGCCTGGGGCGTTATCAGCAAGGGACGCGCTGGCGATGCGCCCTCCCGGCTTGTTGCGGCAGACGATTTGGCCGGCACTCCGCTCTCTGCACTTTGCTTTGTGAGCAATGCGGCAGCCGCCAACAGCGGTGGCGCCCCATGAGCCGCAACTACATCCGCGATGGCGCTGAAATCTACCGCAACTCGTTCGCCATGATCCGGCGCGAGGCTGACTTGGCGCGGTTCACGGGCCTCATGGAAAAGGTCGCGGTGCGGATCATCCACGCCTGCGGCGATGTTTCGATCACCAGCGAGATCGCCTTTTCGGCGGGGTTCGCGGAGCGGGCACGCAGCGCGCTGGTCGCCGGGGCACCCATCCTGTGCGACGCCAAGATGGTGGCGCACGGTATCACGCGGGCGCGGCTGCCTGCCAATAACCAAGTCATTTGCACACTCGACGATCCATCCGTGCCAGAGCTCGCCAAGGAGGTGGGCAACACCCGTTCAGCCGCGGCAGTGGAACTGTGGCGGCCGCATCTCGGCGGTGCCGTTGTCGCCATCGGCAATGCACCAACCGCGCTGTTCCGGCTGCTGGAGATGCTGGACGAGGGCGCGCCATTGCCAGCTGCCGTGATCGGCATTCCCGTTGGCTTTGTCGGCGCGGCGGAATCCAAGGCGGATCTAGCCGCCGAACAACGCATGCCGTGGCTGATTGTGCGGGGGCGCAAAGGCGGCAGTGCCATGACGGTGGCGGCCGTCAATGCGCTGGCGAGTGAAGTCGAATGACCGCGCTCGCCGCTTTAGCCGGCACGGCGACACCGGGCACGCTGTATGGCATCGGCGTTGGCCCCGGCGACGCGCGCTATCTGACATTGCGTGCCGCTGGTCTGGTGGGCTCCGTCGACGTGATTGCCTATTTCGCCAAGCGCGGCCGTGTTGGAAACGCGCGGCGTATTGTGACGCCGCTGGTTGAAGTTGGCCGGTCCGAAATGCGGCTGGAGTATCCGGTCACCGACGAAGTGCCGGTCAGCGATCCCGATTATGGCCGGCAGATCGCAGCGTTCTACGCAGAGGCCGCGTCGCAGATCGAGGCGGCGCTGAAGGCTGGCCATTCGGTCGGCCTGCTGTCGGAGGGCGACCCGTTCTTCTACGGCTCGTTCATGCATATGTGGCGGCGGCTGGCGGAGCGGCATCCGGTGGAAGTGGTGCCGGGCGTCACGGGCATGTCGGGCTGCTGGACCAAGGCCAACACGCCGATCACCTGGGGCGACGACATCCTCACGGTGCTGCCCGGTACGCTGCCGCATGAGGCGCTGGTATCGCGGCTCCGCGCCACCGATGCCGCCGTCATCATGAAAGTCGGGCGCAACCTCGGCAAGGTTCTCCGCGCCGTTATGGAAGCTGGGCTCGGCCCCCGCGCGCTGTATGTCGAACGCGGCACCATGGATGGGGAACGGATTCAGAAGCTGGCTGACACGAGCGATGAACATGGGCCGTACTTCGCCATGATCCTAGTGCCGGGCGAGGGGCGGCGGCTATGACTGACGCGGCCTTGGGCTCCCTTACTGTTGTCGGGCTTGGACCGGGATCGCCGGAGCTGACAACACCAGCCGTCACACACGCTATTGCCCGCGCCACCGATCTGGTTGGCTATGAGCCCTACGTTGCGCGGATTCCGGCGGTTGACGGGCAATCGCGGCACGTCTCGGATAACCGGGTTGAATTGGAGCGGGCGCGGCACGCCCTGGAACTGGCGGCGGCAGGTGCGCAGGTGGTTGTGGTGTCGAGCGGCGATCCCGGCGTGTTTGCCATGGCTTCCGCCGTGTTCGAGGCGCTGGAGGCAGGGCCCGCCGAATGGCGTGCGCTCGACGTGCGCGTCGAACCTGGCGTCACGGCGGTGCTGGCAGCGGCGGCGTATGTGGGCGCGCCGTTGGGCGGCGACTTCTGCGTCATATCGCTGTCGGACAACTTGAAATCCTGGGCGACCATCGAACGGCGGCTGATCGCGGCGGCCGAGGCGGATTTCGTTATCGCCCTCTACAACCCAACGTCCAAGGCGCGGCCAACGCAACTCGATACGGCATTCGCGCTGCTGCGCGCACGCAAGTCTGACGCGACGCCGGTGCTGTTTGTGCGCGCGGCGGGCACGCCAGAAGCCCGGTTGACGGTGACGCGCCTCGCCGACGCCCGCGCCGGAATGGCCGACATGCGCACTTTGGTGTTGATCGGCGCATCCACGACGCGCGCGATCCCGCGTCCTGGCCGCGACCCTTGGTTCTACACGCCGCGTTCAGAGCGACAGTGAGGCGTGGCGCTCGAGGTGCGCGAAGGCTGCATCGGCAGTAGCGACGGCGTGACCGGTAGGCTTAAACGGCCGCTGCATCATGATGACTGGGATGCTGCGCGCGCGCGCCGCCGCAATCTTGGGCCACGTGGCAGCGCCGCCGGAGTTCTTCGTCACCAGCACCTCGACCTGCTTGTTCGCCAGCAGCGCCGTCTCGGCAGCTAGTGTAAAAGGTCCGCGATCGAGCAGCAGTTCGGCGCCATCAGGGAGTGCGTCAGGCGGGTCGATAGTGCGCACAATCAGGCGCCAACCCGTGTTGTGCAGGAACGCCGGCACTTCCAGGCGGCCAACGGTCAGCAGCGCCGTGCCGCCAGCGACGGGCTGCAAACCGGCGAGGCA